>DASXRF010000138.1:0-5822 GCA_036506755.1 Solirubrobacteraceae bacterium
TCGCCCGAGCGGTATTCGCACAGAAAAAAGGCGACCTGCTTGGCGATCCGCCGCCCCGAGCGCTGGTACCAGTAGCGCACGTCGCCGAGCTTCTCCACCGGCTCGGCCTCAACGCCGGCCTCCTCGCGGACCTCGCGGGCCGCCGCCTCGATCGGCGTCTCGCCGGGGTCGATGTGGCCCTTGGGCAGCGCGACGACCGCGCGCCCGTTGGCCGCGCGGCGGACGGGGACGATGACGATCGTGTCGTCGCCCCGGACGACGACGCCGCCGGCGGAGAACTCGCGGTTGGGAGGCGGTCGGCGTCCGGCGTCAGTAGACATAGCGGCCCAGGGCCACGGGATCGTGGACCGTGAGCCGTCCGCGGCCCTGGGTGATGACCCCGGCGCGCTCGAGCGTGGCCAGGAACCGGCTCGCCGACTCGCGGCTGGAGCCGGCGAGCTTGGCGACGTCGGCCTGGGTCGTGGTGATCAGGACGTCGACGTCCTCGGCGCCCTCGGCGCGCGCCTGCTCGACGAGCTGGGTGAGCACCGTGGCCACCCGGCTCTGGACCGTCTGGAAGCTCTGGCGCGCCAGGCGCTCGTTGGCCGCTCGCAGCCGCCGGCCGAGGGCGGTGACGAGCTTGACCGTGATCTCGTTGTTCTCGCGCAGCAGGCGGCGCATGTCGGGCCCGAGGATGGCGACGGCGTCGAGCGCGTCCACCGCCTCGACCGTGGCCGAGCGCCGCTCGTCGTCGAACATCGCCAGCTCGCCGAAGAAGTCACCCGGGCCGAAGGTCGCCAGGGTGATCGAGCGCCCGTCGGGGTGCTCGCGGATGGCGCGCGCGTGGCCGCCGCGCACGATGTAGCACGTGTCGCTCGAGTCGCCCTCGCGGAAGACCACCTGCCCCGGCTGGAAGCGGCGCGGCACGGCGAGCTGGGCGATGCGGGTGAGCTCGCGCGGGCCGAGCGTCTCGAAGACCGGGACGCCCGAGAGAAGTGAGACGGCCTCGTCGTCGGTCGTCGCCGCCATGTGTGAGAGATAGCACGTTATGTTGGGCTCTCGCATGGCTCGCGCCCTCGCCGTCGCCCTCCTCAGCCCGCTTTTAGCCGCGCTGCCGCCGGTCACCGAGGCCGTCGCCAAGCGCAAACCCCCGTCGCTCTTCGACTCGCCGCTGCTGTGGGCGACGGTCAACGTCTGCGACACGAAGGCGAGCCCGGACACGATCGGCATCCGCGGGTCGATGCCCGGCAGCGGCGTGCGCGGCGAGCGCATGTTCATGCGCTTCCGGGTCCAGTACTTCTCGCAATCCGAGAAGCGCTGGCACAACATCACCCAGGGCGCCGACTCGGGCTGGGTCGCAGTGGGGTCGGCGCGCTACAAGGCTCGCCAGGCGGGCTGGAGCTTCCGCTTCGCCGCGCCGACCGACGGCTCGACCGAGCTGCTGCGCGGCGCGGTGACCTTCGAGTGGCGCAAGGGGCCCGTCGTCGTGCGCCACGTGCGCAAGCGAACGACCTCCGGTCACGCGAGCGCGGCAGGGGCCGACCCGGCCGGCTACAGCGCCGCCGTCTGCGAGATCCGCTGATCGAAGAGCCGCGGGTCGTTCGTGATGATCCCGTCGACGCCGAGCGCCTCCAGGCGCGCGATCTGCGTGGGGTCGTCGACCGTCCAGGCGTACAGGTGCCCGCCGGTCGCGTGGACCGAGCGCACGAGCGCGCGGCTGATCAGCCGCCACTGCGCCATCAGCGCGTCGAGGCGCAGCGTGCGCATCGCGCTGGCGGCCTGGCGCGGCAGCACGCGCCGGTAGACCTGCAGCATCGCGAGCGCCGGGACCGCGGTGAACGGCGATCGCAGCGGATCGCGCTTGAGGCGCGGGACCGACCAGCCCAGCCGCAGCGCGGGCCCGGCGCCGCGCAGCACCTGGAGGCTGCGCAGGTACTGCGAGGAGACCAGCGCGCGGTCCTCGAGGCCGTACTCGCGCAGGGCGTCGAGGACGCGCAGCTCGTAGCCGGGGAGCTTGAGATCGACGTCGAGCTCGACGTCGGCGAACGTCGCGCCGGCGAGGTGGGCCAGGCCCTCCTGCAGCGTGGGCGGGCGCGGCCGGGCGCGGGCGGCCGCTGCGTAGTCGTGGGCCAGCCACAGGTCGCCGGTGCCGTCGGCGCGCTCCGAGAGGACGTCGAACTCGATCATGTCGACCCCCGCGGCCAGCGCCGCGTCGAAGCTCGCCACCCTGTTGCCGGGCGCGATCAGGTCGGCGCCCTTGTGCCCGACCCGCCTCAGCTCTGACACCCGGGGCACCAGTACGTCGTCCGGTTGTCCTCCCACTGCCCGCGCGCCCGGATCCGCGCGCCGCAGCGCGGGCACGGGCGACCCGCGCGGTCGTGGACGGCGCTGGGGCGCGCCTGGAACCCGTGGCGCGCCGAGTGCTGCATCGCGGGGCGGATCGCGCGCAGGATGGCCAGGACCTCGTCGTCGGAGACCGTCCGCGCAGGGCGCCAGGGATCGACGCCGGCGTCGAAGCAGCCCTCGCACTTCCACAGGTTGCCGATGCCGGCGATCGTGCGCTGGTCGAGGATCGCGTCGCCGATCGGCCGCGTGGGATCGTCGCCGCGCAGGCGGCGCAGGACCTCGTCCTCGTCGAGCTCGGGGGCGAGCACGTCGGGCCCGAGCTGCGCCAGGCGCTGGTCGAAGCGCGTCCGCGACTCGGTCATCAGCTCGAGGACCGGCCCGTCGAACTCCACGACCTCGCGGCCGCCCGCCCGCAGCACCAGCCACGCGCGGCGCGGCGAGCGCGCCCACCGCCGGCCGGGCTCGTAGACCCCCCACAGCCCGGTCATCCGCAGGTGCGAGTGCAGCGCCAGCTCGCCCTCGAAGCGCAGGAAGAGGTGCTTGCCGTGGGCGTCGACGCTCGTCACCGCGCGCCCGGCGAGGCGCTCCGGCCAGCGATCGGGGCGCAAGCGCGGGTGCGGGGTGAGGATCTCGTCGGGCGCGCGCCCCTCCAGGACCGCCCGGATCCGGCTGGCCGCGTAGTGGATCGTGTCGCCCTCGGGCATTCTGCGATGAGGGTACGGACGAAACAACCGTCCAGGGCCGGGCCCGCCGATCGCGGGCCGGGCGGCGGCTGCCGATGGTGAGGCGCACGCGGCCTCGACCGGCGCCGCTGCCAAAGGAGAGACTCAATGAAGCTTCGCATCCACCTTGCGGCGGTCGCCGGCGCGTGCGCCGCGCTTGCGCTCCCGGCCGTCGCCGCGGCCGAGGGCACGACGGGCTCGTTCATCCTCGGGCTCCAGGTGACCAGCGTCGACACATCCGCCGGCACGGCGACCGGCGTCATGCACTGCGTCGACCCCTCTCGCGCGGGTCATGAGGCGACATTCCCGGTCGCGCCCGGCGTGGACGTCTCGGTGCTCGCCCCGGGCAGCCTCGTCGGCATCCGCATCGACGGCGGCCGCATCGCCGAGGCGCGCCCGACGCCGCCGTGCGACGTCAAGCTCGCCCCGGCGCCGCTACCGGGCCAGCCGCTCGGCGACGGTCCCGCCCTGGCCGGCCCAGCCGCGCCCAGCGCCCCGGCCGGTCACCCCGGCGACGGCGCGCCGCGCCTGGCGGCCGGCTTCCTCAACCGCGTCTGGCGCTTCGCCGGCTCGGCCGACAGCTTCGAGGACGGCAAGCTCGGCATGACGCTCGAGAAGGTCCTCAACGTGCCGAAGCGCTTCGCCGCCCAGGACGACGATCTGCTCGACGAGGACGCGATCGTGCTCGTCGGCAAGAGCACGAAGGTCTTCGACAAGAGCGGCGACCGCGTTCCCGCCTCGGCGCTGGCCGATGCCGACGACGTGCGCGTGCAGGGCAAGCTCCTGCCGCCGCGCAAGTGGCAGACCGACGAGGACGATCAGCCGGTCACGACGATCCGCGCCAAGCGCGTCACGATCGTCCGCTAGTCCTCGAGCGAGCCGACGAGGTCGCGGTCGCGGTCGTAGCTGAGCAGCGACCGCGCCTCGTCGGGCGTCAGCCAGCGCACCTCGTCGACCTCGTCGTTCGGGACGAACTCGCCGGCGTCGTCGGCGTCCATCACCCAGTAGCGGACGATCTTCGGGCGGCCCTTGTGGATGTACCGCACGGGCTCGAGCTCGCGCCCGAGGCGCGCGCGCAGGCCGACCTCCTCGGCGACCTCGCGCAGCGCCGCGTCCTCCCAGCTCTCGCCCGGGTCGAGCTTGCCCTTGGGCAGCGACCAGTCGTCGTAGCGCGGCCGGTGCACGACCGCGACGCGCCCGTCGCGCATGACCACTCCGCCCGCCGCGCGGATCTCGTCCATCGACCGGCCAGCCTAACTTCCCGTCTGCCATGGCCGAGCCGCGTCGCAGGGTGTTCGAGCCCGTCCACGACCGCCTCCGCGGCGACATCATCGCCGGCCGGCTCGCGCCGGGCGACTCCGTGCCGTCTGAGCGCGCGCTGGCCGAGGAGTACGGGGTCGGGCGCCACGCGGTGCGCGAGGCGCTCAAGCGCCTGGAGCAGGCGGGGCTGGTGCGGATCAGCCAGGGCGGCGCGACGCGGGTGCTCGACTGGCGCGACAGCGGGGGGCTCGAGGTCCTGCTCGACCTGCTCGAGGGCTCGCGCGCGATGCCGCCGGCCGAGCTCACGCGGGCGGTGCTCGAGACGCGCGCGACGATCGGCGTCGACGCGGCACGCCGCTGCGCGCGCCGGGCGACGGATGAGCAGCGCGGCGAGGTTCGCCGGCTCGCGGAGCTGACGGCGGCGGCGGTGACCGCGGGCGCCGCGGACGTCGACGACACGTACGCGGCGCTGTGGCGAGCGGTCGTGGTGGGCTCGGGCAACATCGCGTACCGCCTCGCGCTGACCTCGCTCATGACGGCGCTCGAAGGCCGCCCCGAGATCGCGGTCGCGCTGCGGCCGCGCGAGGCCGGCGAGCTGCGCGCGCTCGGCGAGGCGATCGCCGCCGGCGATGAGCCGGCCGCCACGCGCGCCGCGGCGGCGCTGCTGGAGCCCGACGTCGACGCGCTCGGTTGACCGCCGCTTGACGCGGTCGACCGCCGCTGGTAAAACCAGTGCCGCAACTGGTAGAACCAGTACGCTCGACAACGCAGGAGCTGACCCAATGGACAAGCTGATCCTCGGCGCGATCCCGTTCTTCTTCCTCACGATGGGGCTGGAGGCGCTCGCGCTGCGCCACGCCGCCCACGACCACCACGACGACGACGAACGAGCGCCCGTCGGCTACGAGGCGCGCGACACGCGAACGAGCCTGGCCATGGGGCTGGGCCACCTCGGGATCGGCGCCGTCTGGAAGCTCGTCATGGCCGCCGTCTACGCCGCGATCTACGTCGTCAGCCCGCTCAAGCTGCCGACGGACGCGTGGTGGGCGTGGGTCGCGCTGTTCTTCGCCGACGATCTCGCGTACTACGCCTACCACCGCGGCCACCACCGGATCCGGCTGTTCTGGGCGACGCACGTCGTCCATCACAGCTCGCAGCACTACAACCTCTCGACCGCGCTGAGGCAGGACTGGGCGCCGTTCAGCTCCACGCTGTTCTGGATGCCCTCGGCGCTGCTGCTCCCGCCGTGGATGATCTTCCTGGCGATCGCCTGGAACCTGCTCTACCAGTTCACGCTGCACACGGAGGCGGTCGACAGGTACCCGCGCTGGATCGAGGCCGTGCTCAACACCCCCAGCCATCATCGCGTCCACCACGGCTCTCAGCACCAGTACCTCGACCGCAACTACGCCGGCATCCTGATCATCTGGGATCGCCTGTTCGGCACGTTCGAGCCCGAGGGCGAGCGCGTGCGCTACGGGCTGACGAAGAACATCGAGACCTACAACCCCGTGC
>DASXRF010000139.1:0-2091 GCA_036506755.1 Solirubrobacteraceae bacterium
CTGCCGCAGGCGCGGCGCCAAGTCATCGACCGCCACTACCAGGAAGGCATCCGTCTCTTCCGCGAGGAGAAGCTGCCCGAGGCCATCGCCGAGTGGAGGCTCGTGCTCGACATCGAGCCGCAGCACGTGAACGCGCGGCGCAACCTCGACCAGGCCGAGCGCCTGCTGAAGGGCCTCGAGCAGCGCAAGGCGCGCTAGCCCAGGACACCGTCCACCTCGGCGCGCGTCGGCAGTGACGGCTGGGCGCCGCGCTTCGTGCAGGCCAGCGCGGCGGCCGCGTTCGCGAAGCGGAGCGCGGAGACGACGTCCCGCCGCTCGGCCAGCGCCACCGCCAGCGCGCCGTTGAAGGCGTCGCCGGCCGCCGTCGTGTCGACCGCCTCCACCCGCACGCCCGGCACGCGATGGGCGCCCGCGCGGCCGCGACAGAGCGCGCCGGCCTCCCCCAGCGTGACGATCACCGTGCCGGCGCCACGTGCGACGAGCGCGTCGGCCGCCGCCTCCTCGCCCGACACGCCGCTGAGCCGCGCGGCCTCGCCGGCGTTGGGCGTCAGGTAGTCGACGAGGTCCAGCCGATCGAGCGGCGCCCGAGGCACGGGAGCCGGGTTGAGGATCGTCGCCGCGTCGTAACGCCGCGCGAGCGCCAGCGACGCGGCAACGCAGTCGAGCGGGATCTCGCACGAGGCGACCACGACCTCCGCCCACGCGAAATCCTCTGCTCGCGCCATCACCTGCGGCGCGGTCAGCGCGCGGTTGGCACCGGGCGCCACGCCGATCTGGTTGTGCCCGGCGCGGTCGACCAGGATCAGCGCGGTGCCGGTGGCCGCCGCGGCCGTCGTCGCGAGTCCCGTCACCCCGATGCCCTCCTCCGCGAGCGCCGTGCGGACCTCGCGGCCGGAGGGGTCGTCGCCGACGCAGCCGATCAGCCGCACCTCGGCGCCGAGCCGGCGCGCGGCAACCGCCTGATTGGCGCCCTTGCCGCCGCGCGCGACCAGCAGCGTGCCCTCGGTGACCGTCTCGCCGGGCTCGGGCAGCCGCTCGAGCGCGACCGTGAAATCGACGTTCGCCGACCCGACGACTAGCACGCGGGGCACAGCCGCTCCAGGAACAGGCGGAGAAACCGCGGCGCATCGACGACTCGCGCGAAGCGGGCGTTGGGCTCGCCGGCGGTGCGCCGTGTCTGACCATCCGGGCCGATCGCGAGGCGGACCCGCTCCCACTCGACCAGCGTCGGGTCCAGGGCCGTGCCCACGGCGAGCGGGTCGTGCAGGTCCATGCCGCGCCGGCCGTGCTTTTCGTCCATGCGCAGGGCGTAGTCACTGAAGCGCCGGATGCCGTCGGCCAGCGGACCCGGCGTGCGCGCCAGCACCGAGTCCAGCGCGGCGCGCTCGAGCGTCGCCTGGCGTGTGGCGTCGAGGGGCACCAGGTCCACGCGCAGGCCGGCGTCGAGCACCCGGGCGAGCGCCTCGGGATCGACGTAGGCGTTGAACTCGGCCTCGGGCGTCACGTTGCCGGGAACGTCCACCGCACCGCCCATCACGACCACGCGGCCGGCGCCGCGGATCGCCGCCGAGTCCCGGTCGACGGCGAGCGCCAGGTTGGTCAGCGGCCCCAGCGCGACGATCGTGAGGTCGCGCCCGTGGCTCCGGGCGGCGTCCACGATGACGCCTGGCGCGTCGCTGGACGCCACGCGCACGTCGACGGCAGGCCAGTCCGCCAGGTCGCCGAGCCCGTCGACACCGTGGTACGGAGCGATCCGAAGCGGCCGGGCCAGCGGGCGGGCCGCGCCGGCGGCGACGAGCGGCCGTGGCGAAGGCCGGCGGAGGTCGAGGAGTCGGAAAACGTTACGAACGCCGGTCTCGAGCGGGACGTTGCCGGCGACGACCGTGACCACGTCCACCGTCCATTCCGGCGAGCTCCATGCCAGCAGCAATGCCAGCGCATCGTCGATCCCGGGATCGGTGTCGATCAGCGCGTACCGCCGGGAATCGCTGGTCACGGGGCGGGCATCCTATACAATGAAACGCAACAATCGGGGAAGGAGGAGCCTGCATGGACATCGAGATCCTCTATTGCGGCGAGTGAAACTACCTC
>DASXRF010000140.1:0-2843 GCA_036506755.1 Solirubrobacteraceae bacterium
CCATTCCACGACGCGCACGCTCGCCGAGCCCGGGAGCTCGCGGCCGAGCGATCCAGGCTTGCTCGCGCCCACGTTGACGAGCACCGTTTCCGCGTTCGGGGTCGTGTAGAAGTCGACGACGCCGGCCGGCGCGAAGCGACGAAGCGTCCGGCGCCACAGCGCGGGCGCCATGCCCGAGCCGACGAACAGGCGGATCGGGTGCGAGCGCTCGACATCGGCCGGCGACCTGTCGACCAGCTCGCTGAGCATCGTCCAGGTGTACACGACGACGGTCACGCCGTAGCGGCGCACCTCGTCCCAGAACCGCGCCGGGTCGAAGCCCTCGGTCATCGCAAAGCGGGCCCCGCCGGCGATCGCGCCGCCCATCGCGACGAGCAGCCCGGAGGGATGCGACGGGGGCGCAAGGCAGTAGACGGTGTCGCGCGGCCTCAGCGAGGCAGCGGAAGCCGTGCCGTACGCGCTGAGCGTCCAGCGCCGGTTGGTGATGTGGTTGACGCGGGTCGCCTCGCCCTCGCCTGTGAACAGCACGAACGCAACGTCCATCGCCCTGCCCGGATTGGGCCGGTACCACGCCGGCGGCCGGACCGCGTCGGCATCGATCAACTCGAGATCGACGACGCCGCGGGGCAGCCGCGGGCGGTCCGGCCCTCCGCCGAGCACGAACACCGGCCGGTTGGCGCGACGCGCCTGCTTGACGCTCTCGGGATCGCAGATGATGCGGCTCGCCTCGCCGAGCTCGACCTCGCGCAGCATCTCGGCGCCTGGCCGCAGGAGGACGGCGAGGGCCCCGATGCGGTTGAGCGCGGCGACGGCGGCGAAGGCGCTCGGTCGCGCGGACATCAGGACGCCGACACGGTCGCCGCGGCGCACACCGATCTCGATGAGCCCGCGCGCGACGGCGTCGAAGCGCCGCTTGGCCTCGGCCCGGGTGAAGGCCCGCTCCCGGTAGATGAACTGGATCCGGTCGGGATCCTTGGCCGCCTGCTCGTCGAGCGTGAGCGCGAGCGACGTGCGGGTCGTCGGCTTGACTCGCTGCAACCTCGTCAGGATCGGCACCTGGCCGACGACCTCACGGCCGAGGCTGGCGAGCGACTGCCCTGCCGCCATCAGCGTGTGCGCTGCGCCGGCCGTAACGCCCAGCACGACCTCCGGGCCGAACCCCGCGGGCGAGCCCGCGCCCGCCGCGGCGACTGGATCGTCCGGGTCGACGTCGGAGAGGCGCTGGAGGCCCGCGGGCGGCTCGGCGGTCTGCCCCTCGATCCAGCGCGTCCACTCGATGACGGCGGGCCACGCCTGATCGGTGGCCTTGGAGCCCAGGACGAGCCCGAGGTGGCCGGCGCGCACGTGCGTCTCCCAGGCCTCCGCGCGCGGCGCCGCCGCGGCGAGGGGCCGCACGGCGCGGGCCGGGGCGATCTCGTCGATGTCGCCGATGACGGCGAGCACCGGGCAGGTGATGTCGGCGAGCGACACCGTGCGGCCGTCCACGACGAAGCCGCCCTCGAGCATGCGATTGTGCGCGAGGAACTGCTGCGCGAACTCGGCCAGCGCCGGGCCCGGAACGGTCACCCAGCCGCGCCCGTCGATGAACCGCCGCTGGCCCTCTCTCGGCAGAAGCGCTTCGCGATCGTGCAGCGCCAGGACGAACTCGGCCTGCTTACGCGCCGACTTGACCGGGTCGACGACCCGGAAGGCGTTGCGGAAGACCCACCCGGGGACCGAGACGTGCTCGCTGACGAAGCCGAGCGCCTGTCCGACACGAGCGAACGCGTCCGCCGAGATGGGCGCCATCTTGCTCATGTCGACCGGAGCGCCGAAGGTGATCACGCTCGCCAGGCTCTCCGAGCGGCGCAGTGCCGCGACCTGGTAGCAGAGCATCCCGCCCTGGCTGTAGCCGGCCAGGTGCACGTCGCGGCCCGTGCGGGTGCGCACCTCGTCCACGGCGCCGCTGACAGCGAGGACATGATCTGAGAGCGTGCGCTGGAGGCCGCCTTCTTCGGCGCCGGACGGGCCGAAGTCCACCACCCACGGATCGAGGCCGGCGGCGTGCAGCTGGCGCACAGCGCTCGTCGCCTCGGAGACGTCCCACACCTCCGCCGACATCGGCATCGAGACGACGAGGACGATCGGCGGCCCATCGGGCGGCGCGTCGTGGAAGTAGTGGCGAAGGGCTCCGTGGGGCCCGCGCAGGAGCGTCGCCGCGTACGGAGCCGCGACGTCTGCCGTCTGTAGCCCGCCATAGCGCGCGACCTCGGCCACGTTCTGCACCAGCGCGAGTGCGCTTGCAGGGCCGTTGACGACACGCCTGAGCATCAGGTGCCGGGGCGCTCGTCGACCCAGTCGGCGACGAGATCGTTGAAGCGGTCGGGCTGCTCGAGCATGGGGCAGTGGCCGACGCCGGGAACCGTGGTGAGGCGGGCTCGCGGCAGTCTGGCGGCGAGCCTCTGCGCCGCTGAGAGCGGGACGACCGGATCTCTGTCGCCCCAGATCAGCAGCGTCGGAGCAGCGATGCGCTCGGCGTACTCGCCGACGTCATCTCGTGCAGCGGACATCACGGCGTCCACCAGGCCGGGGCCGGCGAAGATGCTCAGCATCTCGTGCGCCAGCGCAGCGGTGGCGACCGCCGGATCGCGAACGAAGCCGGCCATCGCCGCGCGACGCAGCCACGGTCGCCGCACCAGCGCTCGCACGACGGCAGGCCGGCCCATCAGCGCGTTGATGACGACGAGCGACCCGACCACCATCCGCAGTCGCAGCGCGGTCATCTTCACGCCGCCTCCGTCGAGCAGTATCAGCGACGCGGTGCGCTCGGGGTGCTCGAGGGCGAAGCGCATGGCGACGACGCC
>DASXRF010000141.1:0-6417 GCA_036506755.1 Solirubrobacteraceae bacterium
ACCTCGGTGACGCGGTAGACGCTGTCTGCTGCCATGCAGCTCCCTTCGGTCGGGGGGTGAGCGAACGCACTCTTTCACCTTCTAGACCGACGTGAGGGTGATGGCCGCGTCCGCTCAGGCTCGCGCCGGGCGAGGCCGGCCGGCGCCGGCCGCCAGCCGGTCGCCGAGGATCCGGTACACGTCGGGATGGACGCTCATCCCGACGTGGCTGGACCGGACCTCGACGTGCTCGGCGGCGGGGTCCAGGCAGGCGCGCCAGTCGACCACTCCGTCGCTGCGCGAGTAGACCGACGTATAGGCCACCTCGGACGGGAACGGCCGGGCGAGCTCTTCGGCGAGCGCCTCGGCGCACTGCCCGCTCAGGCAGTCGTCGTCGAAGAGCCCCGGCACCCCGGCCCGGCCCAAGGCGGCCACAAGGGCGATGTGGCCGGCGACGACGGGGCTGACCGCGAGCGGGTCGACGTTGGGGCTGCCGAGCGCGACGATCCGGCTGACGAGGTCGGGCCGGCGGATCGCGAGCAGCTTGGCGAACAGGCCGCCCCGGCTCTGGCCGACGATCGCGGCCGGCCGGCCGGTGCGCTCGGTGAGCGCCTCGAGCCGGCGTTCGACGGGCACCATCGCCTCGCGCACGCAGTCGGCGTTGACGCGCATGTCGGAGCGGCTCGTCCAGTAGCCCCGGGCGCGCAGCCAGCGCGCCAGCAGCGCGAGGGACCCGTCGCCGGCGAGGAAGCCGGGGATCAGCAGGACCGGCCGGCCGCCGCCGTGCGGCACGTCGTCGCCACGCCAGACGGGGTCGCGCAGCAGCCAAGCGGCCTCCAGCCACGCCCGGCCCTCGCCCGCCATCACGAGGGGGTTGCGGGGGCCGCGGAAGCCGTTGGTGCGCTGCACCGTGGCGCGACGTTACCGCAGCGACCGGCCGGGTACGCGAAGCTAACCGTCCCGCCGCCGGCCAAGGAGGAGAGCCATGCACCGGATGAGCCCGCTCGACGCCTCGTTCCTGCACATCGAGGACGACGTCACGCACATGCATATCGGCTCGGTCGCGCTCTTCGAGGGCCCGCCGCCCAGCCACGAGGAGATCCTCGACGCGATCCGCGCCAAGCTGCCGCTCGTCCCGCGCTACCGCCAGAAGGTCCGCTTCGTCCCGCTGTCGCTCGGCCGGCCGGTCTGGGTCGACGACGCGCACTTCGTGCTCGACTACCACGTGCGCCACACCGCGCTGCCCGCCCCGGGCGGCGACGACGAGCTGCGCAACCTCGCCGGGCGCGTCATGTCCCAGCAGCTGGACCGCACCAAGCCGCTGTGGGAGATCTGGGTCGCCGAGGGGATGGAAGGCGGCCGCTGGGTGCTGATCTCCAAGTCGCATCACTGCATGGTCGACGGCGTCTCGAGCACGGACCTCATGAGCGTGCTGCTCGACGACGCGCGCGAGCCGGCGCCGGCGCCGCGCGACATGTGGCGCCCAGCGCCGGAGCCCAACGCGGCGCAGCTGGTCACCCAGGCGCTCGGCGAGCGGGCCGCGAGCCCCTACGAGGGCGTGCGCACGACGCTGGCGGCGCTTCGCGGCCCGCGGCGGGTCACGCGCCGCGCGGTCGAGGCCGCCCGCGGCCTCGCGGCGACGCGCTCGCTCCTGCGCCCGACGCCGCCCACGTCGCTCAACGGCCCGATCGGCCCCCACCGCCGCTGGGACTGGGCGTCCGGCCGGCTCGCCGACGTCAAGACGATCCGCCAGGCGCTCGGGGGCACGGTCAACGACGTCGTCCTGACGGTGATCACCGGCGGGTTCCGCGACCTGCTGCAGGGTCGCGGCGAGCCGGTCGAGGACCGGTTCGTCCGCACGCTCGTGCCGGTCTCCGTGCGAGCGCAGCACGAGCGCGGGACCTACAACAACAAGGTCTCGGCCATGTTCGCCGAGCTGCCGGTCGGGATCAGCGATCCCGTGGAGCGCCTCGAGGCGGTGCGCGCCCAGATGCAGGGCCTGAAGGAGTCGCGCCAGGCGATCGGAGGCGAGGTGCTCACGTCGCTGAGCGGCTTCGCGCCCGCGATGCTGCTCGACCTCGCCGGCCGGGTGGCCACCCGCGTGCCGCAGCGCAACATCAACACCGTGACGACGAACGTCCCGGGCCCGCAGAACCCGCTGTACTTCTCCGGGCGACGCATGCTCGAGGCCTTCCCGTTCGTCCCGCTCGGCGGCAGCGTCCGGGTCGGCGTCGCGATCTTCTCCTACGACGGGGCGCTCAACTACGGCGTGACCGGGGACTACGACGCGGCGCCGGACATCGGCGTGCTGTGCCGCGGCATCGAGCGCGGGCTGGCCGAGCTGCTCGCGATCGCGCAGGGCGCGGGCGGGCCGAACGGCGGGCGGCGCGCGGCGGCGCCCAAGCGCGCGGCCAGGCCGCGCGCGGCGCGCAGCAAGCCCACGTAAGAGCGGCAGGCGGCACCGGCCGGCCAGCGCGTCCATGCCGCGCTGGATGGCGCCCTCGACCTCGCGGTACTTGGCCGCGAGGTAGGCGTCGTCGCCGGCGCGCTCGGGGTCGCGCTCGACCTCGATCGGCTCCTGGAACGCCGTGCGGATTCGCCGCCCACCTGCGCGGGCTCGTGGGCCAGTGGGTGCGCGAGCAGGGGCGCGAGTCGGCGGCGGTCTGAGCGCGCCGCTCAGCCGAGCTCGCCGTCGATCCCGACGGTGGCCATGGCCTCCCACTGCTCGGACACGGGATGGGCCAGCAGGATCAGGTCGCGCAGCTCGCCCGCGCGGTCGCGGACGTGGTCGCGCAACAGGCCCTCCGCCTGGAAGCCCAGCGCCTGGAACATGGCGACGGCGCCGTCCTGCTCGGCGACGACCTCGACGAAGAGCTTGCCCAGCCCGCGCTGCACGGCCTGGACGAGCGCCCAGCGCGCGAGGTCGCGCCCGATCCCGCCGCGCCGGCGCTCCGGGTCGACGACGAGGCGCACCTCGCCGACGTGGTCCGACCACCCCACGAGCGGGATGACGGCGACGTAGCCGGCGACCTCGCCCTCCTCGCAGGCGAGCGCGCGGGCGGCGCGCTCGTCGCGCAGCCAGCCCTCGACCGTGCCGCGGTCCAGGACCTCCTCCTTGAAGAACGTCCGCTCGTGCTCGGGAACGCGCGCGAAGAAGGCGAGCAGCGTGTCGGCGTCGTCGGGGCGCAGCGGGCGGACCTCCATCGCAGCTAGCCCTCTACCCGGCCGCTGTGCCCGGCGATCCAGCCGGCGATCTGCGGGAGCGTGACCTTGGCCGCGGTGCGGCTGGCCACCAGGCCGACGTGGCCCGCCTTGAGGCGCAGCTCGGTGACGTCCTCGGAGCCGACGAGCGCCGTGAGGGGTTGCGCGGCGTCGATGGGGACGATGTGGTCGTACTCGGCCATGACGTTGAGGAAGGGGACGGTGATGGCGCCGAGGTCGACGGTCCGCCCGCCGAGCCGCAGGGTCCCGTCGACGAGCGCGTTGTCGCGAACGAGCTGCTCGACGGTCTGGCGGAAGGTGGCCCCCGGGAACGGGACGTGGTCGCGCGTCCACTGCGCCATGGCCTGGTAGCCCTCGACGTACTCGTCGTTCCAGAGGTTCTGCCAGAGCGTCGCGTAGGACGCGAGATCGCCGGTCGGGCGCAGGAGGCGGAACGCGTTCTCGATCGCCTCGGGCGGCACGTTGCCCGTCTCGTCGACGAGCTCGTCGGGGTCGAGGCGGCCCTCGCGGATCAGGCCGGTCAGCGCGCGCATCCCGCTGTAGTCGACGGGCGTCGCCATGACGGCCAGGTTGCGAACGGGCAGGTCCGGATGGCGCGCGACCCCGAGGAGGCTGAGCACGCCGCCGAAGCAGTAGCCGAGCAGGGTGACGTCGTCGGTGCCGGCCGCCTCGCGCGCCGCATCGATCGCGGCGGGCAGGTAGCCGTCGGCGTAGGTCTCCAGCGTGTTCTCGGCCTCGACGGCGTCGGCCACGCCCCAGTCCAGCAGCATCACGTCCAGGCCGGCGCCGAGCAGGAAGCGCACGGCGCTGTTGCGCGGGTGCAGGTCGAGCACGTAGCTGCGGCTCACCAGGCTGTGCACGACCAGCACCGGCGGCGCGTACCGCACGCGGACGGGCGCGGGCCGGTCCGAGCGAACCGGAGGTACGGATCCCGTCCGTCCCTCGCTGCGGTAGCGCCACACCTCGGCCTTGTCGCGCCTCCAGACGACGTCCTTCGGCGTCAGGCCGACCTTGGGGCGGTCGGTCCCGGCGGCGTAGCGCAGCCCGTTGCGCCCGCGGCGGATCGCCCGGCGCACGTCGCCCTCGACGCGGCGCAGCAGCTCGTCGGGGGTCAGCGAGACGGCCACCGTCAGCGCCTCGCGGGCGGCTTGCGCGGCTTGCGGTCGGTCGCCGCCTGCAGCTCTCGCTCGAGCGAGCGCACCTGGCGCTGCAGATCGGTGACCTGCTGGGAGAGGCGCCGCACGTCGGTGGCCGCGGGGAGGTTGACCAGGTGCAGCGCGCGCCGCGTGCGGCGCTCGACCTCGCGTTGCGCCCGCCGGTTGACGCGCACCGCGATGGCAAGCACGTCGGCGAACGCGCCACTGCGCGCGCCGGAGGCGAGCGCGTCGCCGAGCGGCTTCTCGACGGCGTCGAACGCGCGGCGCCAGAGCGGAGGCCGGCCGGCCATGGTCGGTACGTACCCCGACCGGCGCGCTTGAAGCGATCAGGCGGCGCGCGGCTCGTCGAGCGGCGCGGCGGGGGCGAACTCGCCGTCGAGCGTCGCGTCGCGATCAAGGCAGGTGAAGAGCGCGGCGACCACGCGCGGGCAGAACTGCGCGCCGGCGAGCGAGCGGATCTCCTCGAGGGCGACCTCGAGCGGCAGCCCGCGCCGGTACGGGCGGTCGCTGGTCATCGCGTCGAGCGTGTCGGCGACGGTGAGGATGCGGGCCGCGAGCGGGATCTCCTCGCCGGCCAGGCCGTCGGGATAGCCGCGTCCGTCGTAGCGCTCGTGGTGGCTGCGCACCATCTGCTTGACGATCGCGGGCACGTCGAGCTCGGCGACGATGTAGCTGGAGATCTCGGGGTGGCGGCGCATCTCGGCGAACTCCTCGTCGTCGAGCCGGCCGGGCTTGAGCAGGATCGCGTCGGGCACTCCGATCTTGCCGATGTCGTGGATGACGGCGCCGACCTCGACCGCCCTGATGTCCTGATCGCGCAGCCCGAGCTCGGCCGCGAGCATCAGCGTCACGCGAGCGACGCGCTCGGTGTGGCCGCCGGTGTAGGGATCCTTGGCCTCGATCGTCCGCGCAAGCGAGGTGATGGTCGACAGGTAGCTGCGCTGCATCCGGGCCAGCAGCTCGCCGTTGTCGTTGAGCAGGCGCTCCTGCCGCCGGTTGACCTCCTGCAGCTCGTCGTTCTTGGCACGCAGCTCGGTGACGCTCGCGCGCGAGCGGTCGACGTACTGCTTCTGGGCCAGCCAGAGCGTGACGAGCGGGATGGCGAACACGCCGATCGCCGCCAGGCCGAGCGAGCGCTCGGCGGCGATGAGCCCGCTGGCCAGTCCGCCGTAGAGCACGTAGTGCGGCCACAGCCAGGCGAGGCGCTCGCGCCATACGGCCACCGGGCGGTCGCCCTCGGAGAGCGCCATGACGACGGACAGCAGCACGGCATTGACGGCGTAGTACGCGAGGCCGGCTACCGGGCCGGCGATGAGCAACTCCACGATGCCGCCGGTGGGCAGCGCGCGGAAGGTGAGCGCGGCCGCCGCCCCCGACAGGGTCAGCGCGCCGAGGTCGAACGCCCACTTGACGCGCGGCTCGCCGCGTAGGCAGTGCACGAGCGCGATCGTCGCCTCGGCGACGAGCGGGCCCAGCGGCCCGAAGAGGTGGGCCAGCGCGAGGGTGGGCGCCGAGGCGGGCGAGATGTTCGCCCGTTCGAAGAGGTCGATGCGCACGCCGTCGAAGGCCAGGACCGCGAGCACCAGCAGGCCGAACAGCGCCGGCGCCGTGGTGATTGCGCGCGGGTCGGACACCGCCGCGAGGGCGCCCGCCCCCACGAGCAGCGCGGCGACGACCGGACGGACCAGGCGGCGCGACGGCGCGGCGGGCGGCGCCGGTTCGTCGGCGACGGGCTCCGGGTCGTCGCGCAGCACCTCGACCGCGCCGGCGGGCGGCTCGACGGCCACCGGCTGCAGCGGCCGCGGCGCCGGCTCGCCGGCGATCGCGAGCACCCGCCTGGCGTCGGCGGGGAGGGCGAGCCGGACGCGGTTGCGCCCGCCGACCTTCGCGTCGTACATCGCGGCGTCGGCGGCACCGAGCAGCGCCTGCGCGCTCTCGCCGTGCTCGGGGTAGCCCGCGACGCCCGCGCTGAAGGTCACCGTCACGAGCTCGCCGTCGAGCTCGAGCGGGGTCCGCTCCACGCGGGCGCGCAGCTCGTCGGCCAGCGCGCGCGCGGCCG
>DASXRF010000142.1:0-2066 GCA_036506755.1 Solirubrobacteraceae bacterium
GGCCATGAGCGCAACAGCGCCTCGGCCTCGTGCTTGGTCCGCTCGTAGGCGTTGCGGAAGGAGCGGCCGGCGCCCGGGTCGTCCTCGCCGAAGACGCCGTCGTGCTCGCCGGCGACATAGGCCGTCGAGACGTGGACGAAGCGATGCAGGCCGCGGCCGCGGCCGCCGCAGAGCTCGGCGAGCTGTGCCATGCGGCGCGCCCCGTCGACGTTGACGGCGCGCGCCTCACCCAGCGGCTGGTCGAAGCTGACCGACGCCGCACAGTGGACGACCTCGCTGACCCGGTGCGCGAGCTCTTCGCGGTCCGCGGGCCCGAGTCCGAGCGCCGGCCGCGCCAGGTCGGCGGCCACTGCGGTGCAGCGCGCCGCGTACGCGTCGGCGAGACCGGGCTCGTAGAGCTCCCCCAGCACGGCGCGCACCCGTGCCTCGGCCTCCCGCCGACTGCCCGCGCGCACGACCGCGACCACCGGCCGCTCGCTGCGCTCGAGGTAGCGGGCCAGCAGCGCGGCGCCGACGAAGCCGGTCACGCCGCTGAGCAGGACGGCGTCCGTGCGACGGTCCATCGCTCAGCGCCCGACGAGTGCGAGCTGCGCCAGGCAGCGGCGCACCATTAGGTCAATCGGCCTGGCGTTGTCATGCGGCCCGACCACGGGTCCGCCGACGTACTGGCCGGTCGAGTCGAGAATGAGCGCGATGGCTTGCGGGGTCACGGGGGTCCTCCAGAGCACACGGTTGAACGGAGCCGCGATGGTCGCCCCCTCGGGCCGTCGAGACCCAGGGACCGGCGGTCGGAACCCGAGCGCGGGTCCGTCGACCGGCGGGCGACCTCGCCTGCGCGGCACAGGTCACCGCCTTCGCCTGCGCGCGGAGTAAAGAGCCCGTTAGCGCGCGACGAAAAGAACTTCGCTCCTGCGCTGCCCCGGGCCCAGCCCGGACGGCGCTCTAGATGTAGTTCCTAGGAGGGTTGTTCATCCGGGCCCCCTTGGAGGCTGACAGGTGCTCAAGCCAGTCAGTCCCAAGGAGGACACCGGATGCAGCTGCACGCTAACGCGGCCCTCAGCCTGAATCAGCGCCGGCGGATGGTGGTTCGGGTCGTCGAGCACGGGTGGTCGCTGACGAAGGCCGCCGAGGCGGCCGAAGTCAGCGAGCGCACGTGCTCGAAGTGGGTCGCGCGCTACCGCGCCGAGGGTGAGGCCGGGCTGCGCGACCGCTCGTCGGCGCCGCACTCGATTCCGCACCGCACGGCGGCCGAGCGCGTCGAGGTGATCGAGGCGTTGCGGCGGCTGCGGATGACCGGCATCGAGATCGCCGAGTGTCTGGGGATGGCGCTGTCGACGGTGTCGGCGGTCCTCAAGCGCATCGGGCTGGGCAAGCTCAGCCAGATCGAGCCGCCCGAGCCGCCCAACCGCTACGAGCGTCGCCACCCCGGCGAGCTCATCCACGTCGACGTCAAGAAGCTGGGGCGCATCCGCGGCGCGGGCCACCGCGTCACCGGCAGCCGCGCGAGCCAGAAGAAGACGCGCCGCAACGGCAAGCAGGTCGGCGTCGCCGGCTGGGAGTTCGTGCACGTCTGCGTCGAAGACGCCACGCGCCTGGCCTACGTCGAGGTCCTCGAGGATGAAAAGGGCCCGACCGCGGCAGGCTTTTTGCGCCGCGCGGTCGCGTTTTACGCCGCGCACGGCATCACCGTCGAGCGAGTGATGAGCGACAACGGCTCCTGCTATCGCTCGGTCGCCCACGCCGTCGTCTGCCGTGCGCTGGGCCTGCGCCACCTGCGCACCCGGCCCTACCGGCCGCGCACCAACGGCAAGGCCGAGCGCTTCATCCGCACCCTGTTGGCCGGCTGGGCCTACGGACCGATCTACGGCTCCAGCCGCGAACGCATCGCCGCGCTTGACGGCTGGCTATGGACCTACAACCATCGCCGCCCACACGGCGCCCTCAGCCACAAGCCGCCCATCACTCGCCTCGACGAGCTGAACAACCTGGCTGGGACCTACAACTAGCGCAGCGGCTTGCCCCAGTCCGTCTCGTCGCGCAGCTGCGCCTTCAGGACCTTGCCACCC
>DASXRF010000143.1:0-7068 GCA_036506755.1 Solirubrobacteraceae bacterium
CGACGAAGGAGGTCTTTCAGATGAACATCGGACTGCGCTCGATCCTCAAGCTCGACGCGCTCGTGACCGGCGCCAACGGCGCGGCGTATCTCGTCGCCGCGGGCCTGTTGGATTCGGTGCTGGGTCTCCCGGCGTCGTTCCTGCGGCCGGTCGGCGCGTTCCTGGTCGTCTTCGCGATCGTCGTGTGGATGGTCGCCCGGCAGCCGGTGCTCGATGGCACGGCCGTGGCGGCGGTGGTCGCGGCGAACGTGCTGTGGGTCGTCGACAGCCTGGCGCTCGTCGCGTTCGGCTGGTTCTCGCCGTCGGCGCTCGGCGAGGTCTGGATCGTCCTGCAGGCGCTGGTGGTCGCGGCGTTCGCGGTCCTGCAGGCGCGCGGCCGGACCGCCCGCGCCCCGGTGGCGGGCGCGGCCGCCGAGGCCAGGTAGCCCACCCGGTCGCGTCGACCGCTTCGGCGGTCGGCGCGAGCTGCGGGCGATCATGTGCCGGATGGCCGAGTTCCGCGACGCCCGCTGGTACGCGGTGCGCCCGGCGAGCAACACGAAGCCGACGACGTACCGGTGCCCGCTGTGCGGCGAGCTGCTCCCTGCGCTCGCCGATCACCTGCTCGTACTGCCCGAGGGCGACCCATCGCGCCGGCGGCACGCGCACAAGGCGTGCGTGATGCGCGCGCGGCGGGCCGGGCTGCTGCCGTTGCGCGAGGAGGTCGAGCCGCGCCGGCCGGGCCTGCTGGCGCGGCTCAGGCGACGCCGTGGATCAGGATCGCCAGGATGATGAGCAGGATCGCCAGCGCGCCGAGCGCGAGCACGCGCGGCAGCCAGTCGACTCCGGTCGGGATCGGCGGCGGGCCCCCGGCGGCCGGCTGCCGCTGCCCGGCTCCGGCGACGGCGGCGTCGCGCTCGGCGCGCATGGCGTCGTGCGCGGCGATCGCCGTGTCGCGCTCGCGCACCAGCTCCTCCTGCGCGGCGACGACCGCCTCGTAGCGCGACAGCAGCTCGCGCCCGCGACGACGAACCCCCTCACGATCGCGCAGCGCGGCGTCGCGCTCGGCCAGCGCAGCGTCCCGCGCAGCCAGCGCAGCGTCGCGTTCGCGCAACGGCGCGTCGCGGTCGGTCAGCGCGGCATCGCGATCGCGAACCGCCGCGTCGCGTGCACGGACGGCCGCGTCGCGCGCGGCCAGAGCGGCGTCCCGCTCGGCGACGACAGCGTCGAGGCCGCCGGGCCGGGAATCGCGCTCGGCCATGGCCGCGTCTCGCTCGGCCACCGCGGCATCGCGTGCGGCGAGCGCCGCATCGCGCTCGGCGACGGCGGCATCGCGTTCGGCGAGCGCCGCGTCGAGGTCGGCGCGCGGCGCGTCGCGCTCGGCGAGCAGGGCATCGCGCTCGGCGAGCGCCGCGTCGCGCTCGCGGGCGACTGCGTCGAGGTCCGCGGGTGCCGGGCCGGCGTCGCGCTCGAGCTCGTCGCGAAGCGCGGCGACGCGGGCCTCGACGCGTGCGTCGGCCGCGCGGGCGAGGGTGTCGCGGTCGCGCACGGCGGCGTCGCGAGCCGCGAGCGCGGCGTCGCGCTCGTCCTGGAGGGTCTCGCGTTCGCGCACCGCGGCGTCGCGGGCGTCGAGCGCCGCGTCGCGCTCGCGCTCGGCGCGCACCCGCTCGCGCGACACGGCGGCCTGACCCGGCGAGCGCCGGCGCCGCCCTCCGGGCGCCGTCGGCGGCTCGAGCGTGACGACGACGCTCGGGCCGACCGACAGCTCGGCGCTGTCGAAGTCGACGGGGTCGCCCTCCCACGGGAACGCCGCGATCCAGAGCTCGCCGTCGCCGGCCGCCCACGGCTTGTGCTCGAGCAGCGCGAGCAGGCGGCGCCGCGCGCCGGCGCCGTGGAGCTCGAGCGTGGGCCGCACGAAGCGCAGGCCGCGCACGCCGAACCAGCGGCCGGAGAGCTCGAGCCGGTCGGGTGCCCGCCACTCGAAGCGCTCGACCTCGAAGTCGGCGGCGCCCGTGACCGACGCGCGCGGGATCGACCCTGCCGTCATGAACGCAGCCAGGATACGAGGCTAGGCGCCGATGACCGCAAGGCGGCGGTCGAGCTCGCGCCGCGCCAGGGCCCGCCGCTCGCCGACGGTGGCGCCGAGCAGATCCGCGTCGTCCTCCCAGCCCGACGCCGACGGCGGCAGCATCACGCCGTCCAGATGCGGCTCGAGCTCGCCCACCGCGCGGCGCACCGCCGCGCCGTGCCCGGCCACGACCGCATCGCGCAGGAAGCGCACGCCGAAGGCCACGTGGCGATGCTCGTCGCGCGTCACGTTGGTGAACCCCGCCACGAACCCCGGCAGCGTCCCCTCCGCCTCCAGCCGCGCCAGGATGAAGTACTGCGCGGCCACCGCGATCGTCCCCTCGATGAGCAGGTGGTAGATCGTGACCGCCTCGACGAGCGCCACCGCGTCCTCGGGCTCGGCCGCCAGCCGGTCGACGCGCCGCGCGAGCGCCTCGTCGAACCAGAAGGCGAAGCCCGCCCCGCGGTTGGCCTCCAGCCGGCCGATGCGCTCGTCGAGGTCGTCGCCGCGCATCACGCCGACCTCCGCGAAGAACCGGTCGAAGAACGCGACGTGCCGCGCCTCGTCGGCGATCTGCGTCGAAAGGAACAGCCGCGCGTCCTCGCCCGGCACGGCGCGGAGCATCGGCCCGAGCTCGCGCGTGACCCGCTGCTCACCGAGGAAAAAGCCGCTCAGGCCGAAGCGCTCGGCCACCCGCCGCTCGCGCGGGAAGCGCTCGTGCCAGTCGATCCGGTCCTGCGTGAAGTCCAGATCACCGACGCGCCACTGCTGGCGCTCCCACAGCTCGTAGAGCTCGCGGTAGCCAAGTAACGGTGTATCGGTGACCGCCATCCCCGGTCCCCATGGTAAATGCACCTTGACTCGGCGCCATGCGCGTGGGGAGATCAATCAGGACCGCCGCGCATTCCGCCCGCCGGGCGCCGCCTACCGCAAGGAGGACCTGCATGACCACCTCACGCTGGGATCGCTTCGTACCGCTGACCGGCGTCGTAGGCGTGGCGCTCGCCGGAGCGGCGTTCCTCAAGTGGGGTCACCAACCCGACTACTTCGACCGCAAGCCGGCCATCGCCGGCTACTTCAACAAGCACCACGACGACATCGTCCTGGCGACGTACCTCGACATGCTCGCCGGCTTCTTCCTGCTGTGGTTCATGGCCGTCCTGCGCGGGCGCCTGCGGGCCCACGAGGGCGAGGGCGGGCGCTGGTCGGAGCTCGCCCTGGCCGGCGGCGCCGCCGCGGTCGCCGTGACGTGGGTCGCCGACGCGCTCATCTACGCCGGCGCCGAGCGCGCCGCCCAGCCCGGCCCGATCACGCCGGCCAGCGCAGCGACGCTCTACGACACCAGCACGACGCTGATGCAGCCGGCCGCCATCGGCTTCGGCGTCGCGCTCGCCGCCACCGCCTTCGTCGCCATCCGCTTCCACGCCCTGCCGCGCTGGCTGGCGTGGTCGGCTGCGCCGCTCGCCGTGGCCCTCCTCACGCCCGTCTACGCGGTCGCGATGACGATCACGCTGGCGTGGGTGCTCGCGACGAGCGTGGTGCTCGCCGTTGCCGAGGCGACCGTGGTCGAGGTCGTCACCGCCGAGGTGGTCGCCGACCACAACGGTGCCGCGTCGCCCGTCGTCTATCGCACGTCGAGCACGACCTTGCCGGTCGCGCGGCGCTGATCGATCGCGTTGAGGGCGTCGGCCGCGCGCTCGAGCGGGAAGCGCGCGCCGACGACCGGGCGCACGAAGCCCTCCTCGACGAGACGCTGCACCTCGGCGCCGATCCGGCGATTGGCCTCGGGCTTGCCCATCACGTAGGCGCCCCACCCGGCGCCAACGACCTCGATGTTGTTGAGCAGCAGCCGGTTGACCTTGACCTCGGGGATCGACCCGCCGGTGAAGCCGACGACGACCAGCCGGCCGCCCTCGCCGAGCGAGCGCAGGCTGTCGGTGAACCGGTCGCCGCCCACGGGGTCGAGCACGACGTCGACCCCTCCCCCCGACAGCTCGCGCGCCTGGTCCTTCCAGGGGCCGTCCGTGCGGACGACCTCGTCGGCGCCCGCGTCGCGCGCCACCTGCTCCTTGTCGTCCGACGAGACGACCGCGATCGTGCGCGCCCCGAGCCCGCGCGCGGCCTGCAGCGCGGCGGTCCCGACGCCTCCGGCCGCGCCGTGGACGAGCACGGTCTCCCCCTCGCTCAGGCGCCCGCGCAGCCGCAGCGCGAAGTACGCCGTGTGGTAGTTGAGGATCAGCCCCGCGCCCTGCGCGAAGTCGAGCTCGTCGGACAGCGGGAAGGTCAGATACTCCGGCGCGACGGCGGCCTCGGCGAAGCCGCCGAGCATGCAGAACGCGGCGACGCGATCGCCGGGCTTGACGGCGGCACCATCGGATGCGCTGCGCACGACGCCGGCGACCTCGCTGCCGGGCACGAAGGGCAGCGGCGGCTTGACCTGGTACTCGCCGCGCGTCTGGAGCACCTCGGGGAACGAGACGCCGGCCGCGTGGACGTCGATCACGACGCCCGACCCCGGCGTGAGCAGGTGCGAGGGCTCGGGCTCGGGCAGGTCGACCAGACGCAGGGCGCCGTCCGGGCCGCTCAGGTCGACGATCTGGACGGCGCGCATCAGCGGCCCCGGAACGCCGGCTCGCGCTTCGCGACGAAGGCGGCCGCCGCCTCGCGGTGATCCTCGGTCAGCCCGGTGCGCAGGTGGTGCGTGGCCTCGATGTCGAGGCACTCCGCCAGCCCCGCCGTCTCGGCGCGGTTGAGGTTCTCCTTCATGTAGCGGTAGGCGAGCCGCGGGCCGGCCGCGAGCCGGCGGGCGCGCTGCATGACCTCGTCGAGGAGCCGGTCGTCGTCGAAGACCGCGTTGACGATCCCCAGCCCCGCGGCCTCGTCCGCTCCGATGCGGTCGGCGAAGAAGTACAGCTCGCGCGCCCGGGCGGGCCCCACCAGGCGCGTGAGGAACCACGTCCCGCCGTAGTCGCCGGAGAAGCCGACCTTGGCGAACGCCGTCGTGAGCACCGCCCGGCGCGCCGCGTAGCGCAGGTCGCAGGCGAGCGCGAGCGAGAGCCCCGCGCCGGCCGCCGCGCCCCCCAGGGCGGCGATGGTCGGCTTGGGCATCTCGTGCAGCCGCCCGGCCGTCGCGCGGTGGCTGAGGCGCTGCAGGTGCACCCGCGCGTCGAAGCCCATCTCCCCCGCGCCGTCCTGCGCCATCGCCTTGACGTCGCCGCCTGCGCAGAACGCGCCCCCCGCGCCGGTGAGCACGACGCAGCCGACGTCGTCGTCGGTCTCGGCCGCGGCGAGCACGCGCCCCAGCGCATCGAGCATCGCCGCCGAGAGCGCGTTGCGCCGGTCGGGCCGGTTCATGGTCACGACGGCGACGCCGTCCTCGACGCGGGCCAGCAGGTCCTGGGTGCCGGTGTCGATCTCCCCCATGGCCGAGCGAACCCTACACCTTCGTACCCATGAGGTACTCTTCAGTACTCCTCGGGTATGGCTCGTTCGCTGCTCGCCCAGCATCCTGACGTCGGCTCCGCGCTGCGGCCGGTCCCGGACGCCCAGCGCGCCCGGCTGCTCGACGCGATGATCCGCGTCGTCGCCGAGCGCGGCTACGCCGCCGCCTCGGTCACCGACGTCGTGCGCACGGCCGGCGTCTCGCGCTCGACGTTCTACGAGCTCTTCGCGAGCAAGGAGGCGTGCTTCCTGGAGGGCTACCGCGCCGGCGTCGACGTCATGGTCGAGAACGTGCGCGACGCCGTGCACGAGGCGCCCGACGACTGGCGCGAGCAGCTGCGCGCCGGCATCCGGGCCTACCTGGAGACCCTGCTGGCCGAGCCGGTCTTCGCCCGCGCCTACCTGCTGGAGATCCACGCCGCCGGCCCGGCCGCGCTCGAGGCGCGCGGCGACGCCATGCGGCGCTTCGCCGACCGCTACCGGGCCAGCTTCGACAGCGCGCGCGCCGCCGACCCCTCGCTGCGCCCGCCCCCGCGCGAGGCGCTGCTCGTGCTCTGCGGCGGGACCGAGCAGCTGCTCGCCGAGCGCGTCCGCGCGGGCCGTCTGCGCGGCGTGCGCGAGCTCGAGGACGTCTTCTGCCACTGCGCCGAGTCGGTCCTGCTCGGACCGCCCGGACCCCATCCGACACCACTGGAGGACTGATGGACCTCACCTTCACCGAGACCGAGACCGCCTTCCGCGACGAGCTGCGCGAATGGCTGGCCGCCAACCCGCCCGGCCACGAGCCGACGCGCGACGCCGAGAGCTACGCCTGGCGGCGCGACTGGCAGCGCCGGCTCCACGAGGGCGGCTGGGCCGGCGTGCACTGGCCGCGCGAGTACGGCGGGCGCGGCGCGAGCCTGATGGAGACCGCGATCTTCTTCGAGGAGCTCGGCCACGCCCGAGCACCGCTGCCCGCCAACGCGCTCGGCCTGCTGCTCGGCGGTCCGACGCTGATGACCTGGGGCACCGACGCGCAGAAGGAGCGCTACCTGCCGCCGATCCTGTCGGCCGACGAGATCTGGTGCCAGGGCTTCTCCGAGCCCGAGGCGGGCTCGGACCTCGCCGCGCTCAAGACGCGCGCGGTCAAGGACGGCGACGACTGGGTCGTCACCGGCCAGAAGGTCTGGACGAGCGGCGCGCAGTACTCGAAGTGGTGCATGCTCGTCGCCCGCACGGACCTCGAGGCGGCCAAGCACAAGGGCCTCACCTACTTCCTGCTCGACATGGAGCAGGACGCGGTCCAGGTGCGTCCGCTCGTGCAGATCACCGGCGAGGCGGAGTTCAACGAGCTGTTCATCGAGGAGGCGCGCATCCCGGGCGACAACGTCGTCGGCGGCGTGGGCAACGGCTGGAAGGTCGCGCTCACCACGCTGATGAACGAGCGCGCCGGCCTGGCCCAGTTCCTTCAGGTCCGCCTGCGCCAGCTCCTCGACGACCTCTTCGACGAGGCGGCCGCCAGCGGCGCGCTCGACGATCCGCGCATCGCCGACAAGCTCGCCGACCTGCACATCCGCACCGAGGTGCTGCGGCTCATGGCC
>DASXRF010000144.1:0-3551 GCA_036506755.1 Solirubrobacteraceae bacterium
GCTGCTCGACGAGCTCGCCTACGGGCTCGCGCCGGTCGGCGGCATCGGCACGACCTTCATCGTCGCGGGCGCCTACGAGCGCTTCGGGACCGACGAGCAGCGGCGCGAGATGCTCGGCGGGATCGTCCGCGGCGCCGTCGAGGCCATCGCGATGTCCGAGCCGGGAGCCGGGTCGGACGTCGGAGCCCTGTCGTGCCGGGCCGAGCGCCGCGACGGCGGCTACGTCGTCAACGGCCAGAAGACGTGGATCTCCAACGCGCGCGACGCCGAGCACATCCTGCTCGTCTGCCGGACGAGCCGGGAGGGCACCAAGCACGAGGGCCTGACGATGCTCAGCGTCCCGGCCGGGGCGGAAGGGATGGAGATCAGCCCGATCGAGACGATGGGCGGGCGCGAGGTCAACGACGTCTTCTTCACCGACTGCGCCCTCGACGCCGGCGCGCTCCTCGGACGCGAGGGGCACGGCTGGAAGCAGCTCATGGCCGGGCTCAACGTCGAGCGGCTGATCATCGCGGCGCAGGCGCTGGGCCTGACGCGCCGCGCGTTCGACGATGCGCTGCGCTTCGTGCGCGAGCGCGAGCAGTTCGGCCGCCCGGTCGGCTCCTTCCAGGCGCTCCGTCACCGCATCGCCGACCTCGCCACCGAGGTCGAGTGCTGCCGCCTGCTCGTCTATGACGTGGCGGCGCGCGTCGACGCCGACCCGGCGGCGATGTTCGCCCGCGAGGCGTCGATGGCCAAGCTCAAGGTGACCGAGACGGCGCGGCGCGCCGCGCTCGAGGGGATGCAGATGATGGGCGGCTACGGCTACGCGACCGAGTACGACATGGAGCGCCACGTGCGCAACGCGCTGGTGACGACGATCTTCGGCGGCACGAGCGAGATCCAGCGCGACATCATCGGCAAGACCTACGGGCTGTAGCGATGCGCGAGACGCCGCTCTGCCCCGACTGCGGCCAGCCGGGCACGCTGCTGGCCGACGGCTGGCACTGCCGCAACGAGGCGTGCCCCGAGTACGGCCAGGCGCTGCGCGCGGACGAGCCGCCGCCGCGCGAGCCGCCGGGACCCGAGCTCGCGAGCGGCTCCCCGCCGGGCGGCGGTGGGTAGCGGTCGGGTATGTCCGAGCGCACGGGCGAGGGAGAGTGAGCGGGTCTGCGCCCGGGCCGCGCGGGTCCGTGGGCGTCCCGGCCCCCGTTGTGAGGCCCGATGCGAGCGGCAACGCGCCAGTGCCCTCGGGTGTGGAACAAAACCGGCCGTATACGACCCCTTTGGTTCCACACCCGGCCCGGCTGGCGTGTTGCCGCTCGGTCGGGGAGCCGCGGCTGGCGTGTTGCCGCTTGGACGCGGGCGCGCACCAGGCTCGTTCCCCTCGGTGACACCGACGCGGCCGCGACCCGGCACGGCAGAGCGCGCGGAGCGAGGCGGCCCGCCCGCTAGCGTCCGCTCGGATGCCGGCCATCGGAGTCGCCCGCCGCCGGATCGACGGCGAGGCCAAGGTGCGCGGAACCACCCGCTACGCCGCCGACCTGCCCGTGCCCGGCCTGCTGCACGCCCGGCCCGTCCTCGCGCCGCACGCGCACGCGCGGATCGCCGCGCTGGACGGCGCGGCCGCGCTCGAGGTACCGGGCGTCGTCGCGGTGCTCACGGCGGCCGACCTGCCGATCGTCGCCGGGACACCGGGCCGGACCGGCGAGCCGCTGGCGCGCGAGGAGGTCGTCTTCGCCGGCCAGCCCGTCGCGCTGGTCGTGGCGTCGAGCGAGGCGGCGGCGGCCGACGGCGTCGACGCGGTCGACGTCGACTACGAGCCGCTGCCCGCGGTCCTCGACCTCGAGGCCGCCATGGCGGCGGGCGCGACGCCGGCGCGCCGGCGCGACCGCCCGGCGGCGGACTCCGACGTCGGGTCGGCGCACGCGGCCGTGGCCGGCGGAGAGGAGGACGCGGCCGGCGAGCCGCTGTCGGACAACGTCGCCGGCCGCCAGCGCCTGCGCTCGGGTGACGCGGCGGCGGCGCTCGCCGACAGCGACGTCGTCGTCGCCGGGCGCTTCGAGACGCCGTGGATGTACCAGGGCTATCTCGAGCCGCAGACGGCGACGGCGTGGCTCGAGCCCGAGGGCGAGCTCGTCGTCAGCACGAGCACGCAGGGCGCCTTCATGACCCGCAAGGACCTCGCCGACGCGCTGGGCCTGCCGCACCACCGCGTCCGAGTGCGCGCGGCGCCCCTGGGCGGGGCCTTCGGGGGCAAGCTGCTGATCGTCGAGCCGCTCGCCGCCGCCGCCGCGCTGCGCCTGCGCCGGCCGGTGCGCCTGACCCTGACCCGCGGCGAGGACTTCGCGGCCTCCAACCCGGCGGGCGGCCAGATCGTCGAGCTCGAGCTGGGGGCGACGGCCGACGGCACGCTGACCGCGATCCGCGGCCGCGTGGTCTGCGACCGCGGAACCAACGCCGAGTTCGGCGTCGAGGGCATCTCGGCGACGCTCGCCGCCGGCCCGTACCGCTGGCGCGCCCACGACCTCGCCGCCTACGGCGTGCTGACCAACCGCGTCGGCTTCGGCGCCTACCGCGCGCCGGGCGCGCCGCCGGCCGCGTTCGCCGTCGAGTCGCTCCTCGACGAGCTGGCCGGACGGCTCGGGCTCGACCCGATCGAGCTGCGCGCTCGCAACGTGCTCGCCGAGGGCGACACCGGCGTCGACGGCAAGCCGTTCCCGGTCTTCGGGGCGCGCGAGTGCCTCGAGCGCGCGCGCGAGGACCCGCTGTGGCGCGCCCGCGCCGAGCGGGGCGATGGCGAGGGCGTCGGCGTGGCGATCGGGTACTGGCCGGGCGGCTTGGAGCCGGCGGCGGCGAGCTGCCGGCTGGACGCCGACGGCGGCCTGACCGTGGTCACCGGCGCGGTCGACATGACCGGGACCGAGACGGTGTTCGCGGCCATCGCCGCCGAGACCTTCGGGCTGCCGGTCGAGGACGTCCGCGTCGTCGCCGGCGACACGGCCGGCACCGCGTACGCCGGGATCAGCGGCGGCAGCAAGGTCACCTACACGGTCGGCCGCGCGGTCGAGCGGGCTGCCGCCGAGGCGCGCGAGCGGCTGCTGCAGGCGGCGAGCGCCCAGCTCGAGATCGCCCCCGAGGACCTCGAGATCGTCGGCGGCGAGGTCCGCCCGGTCGGCACGCCCGGCCGCGCGGTCGCCGTGCGCGAGCTGGCCGGGCGGATCCTGCGCTTCGGCAGCCCGCACGAGCCTCCGGAGGGCCGGGCGGGCGTCGCGCAGACCAGCCGGGCGCCGTCGGCGGCCGCCCACGTCGTGCGCGTGCGCGTCGACCGCGAGACGGGCGAGGTCGCGGTCCTCGAGCACGTCATCGTCCAGGACGTCGGCCGCGCGCTGAACCCGGCGCTCGTCGAGGGCCAGCTCGTCGGCGGCGCCGTGCAGGGACTCGGCTGGGCGCTCTACGAGGAGCTCGTCCACGACGAGGACGGCCGTCTGCGCACCGGCTCGTTCGCCGACTACGCGATGCCGACGGCGGGTGTGGTGCCGCCGATCCGCGCCGAGGTCGTCGAGGTCCCC
>DASXRF010000145.1:0-4581 GCA_036506755.1 Solirubrobacteraceae bacterium
TTCACGCCCAACGGCGTGCACGCCGGGATCTACCTGGCGATGGAGCGCGGCTACGACGAGGCCGAGGGCGTGACGCTGCAGGTCGACCCGCCCTCGTCGTCGACCGACTCCGTGAAGCTGCTGCTCTCGGGGCGCACCGACCTGGCGATCCTCGACATCCACGACCTGGCGCTCGCCCGCGAGAAGGGCCGCGACATCGTCGGCGTCATGGCGCTCGTGCAGGCGCCGCTGGCGGCGATCCTGGCGCAGCCCTCCGTGCGGCGCCCGCGCGACCTCGAGGGCCGCCGCGTCGGCGTCACCGGGCTGCCCTCCGACGACGCGGTGCTGCGCTCGACGGTCAAGGGCGCCGGCGGGCGCCCCGGCCGCGTGCACGAGGTCGACATCGGCTTCAACGCGGTCAAGGCCCTGCTCGCCCGTCGGGTCGCCGCCGCCACGGCGTTCTGGAACGTCGAGGGCGTCGAGCTGCGCAAGCGGATGCCCGGCGCGCGGGAGTTCCGCGTCGACGAGTTCGGCGCCCCGCCCTACCCCGAGCTCGTCCTGACCGCGACGCGGGCGACCGTCGACACGAACCCCGCGCTCGTCGCCGCGACGGTGCGCGCGCTCGTGCGCGGCTACCGCTTCACGCTCACGGACCCCGACTCGAGCGCCGAGGACGTCATCGCGGAGAACGCCGGGCTGGACCGCGTCGCGCTCGCCACGCAGCTCGGCGTGCTCGACGCCGCCTTCGTCGGCGCCTCCGGGCGCTTCGGGACCTTCGATCTCGCGGCGCTGCGCCAGTGGGCGCGCTGGGAGGCGCGCTTCGGGATCGTCCGCCGCCCGCCGGACGTGGGCCGGATGTTCGCCCCGCGCTTCGCCGCGCAGGCGGCGAGCGAGCAGGAAGGCTAGGCCAGGCTCTCCACCAGCGCCGCGCCCTCGCGCGCCATCCGCGAGCGCGGGACGACCGCATCGAAGCCGGCGGCGAGCGCGCGCTCGCGCACGTGCGCCTCGACGTGCGAGTAGAAGCCCAGCGTGCGCACGCCGTGCATCTCGCCGCCGGTCATGAGCGTGTCGATCAGGCCGATGCCGTCGAGGTCGGCGTCGGTGAGGTCCACGACGAGCACGTCGGTCCCGGCGATCTGGTCCCACACCTCGGTCTCGCCCGAGACGAGCTCGACATCGTGGCCGGCGTCGCGCAGCATCGACTGCACGCGCGAGCCGAAGAGCAGGTCGGGGACGAGCGCGAGGACGCGCGCCATGGTCACTGAGACAGCAGGCGGCGGCGCTCGCGGCGCATCGACTCCGGCCGGCCCCAGAGCGGCTCGACCGGCGCGCGCCCGATCCGCGTCTCGCGCAGCCGCAGCTCGCCGTCGATGCCCGCGTCGTCGAGCATCGTCATCGTCGCGTGGACGGCCGGCGCGGCGGCGGCGTGGCCGAAGCGGTGGGCGACCATGATCCGCCAGTGCCACTCGCTCTTGGAGTAGGGCTGCGCGTTGCACGTGACCATGTAGGTGGCCGCCTCGATGTAGCGCTCGGCGTCGCGGATGCGCAGGTCGAGCTCGAGGTCCGTCCAGTCGTCGGGCAGCGACTCGATGATCTGCCGGAACGTCTCCGCGAGCGCCATGCGGCGCTGGACGCTACCCGAAGAAGGTGCGGTACAGCAGGAAGAGGTTGAGCGCGATGATCAGCGCCGCGACGACCGAGGCCAGCACGGTCGTCGAGCGGCGGTTGACGAGCTCGCCCATGATGTCGCGGCGGCGCGTGATCAGTACGAGCGGCACCAGCGCGAACGGGATGCCGAAGCTGAGCACGACTTGCGAGATCACCAAGGAGTGCGTCGGCTCCAACCCGATCCCGAGCACGACGAGCGCGGGCGTCATCGTCACCAGCCGGCGCAGCAGCAGCGGGATCGTCCGCGCGATGAAGCCCTGCATGACGACCTGCCCCGCGTAGGTGCCGACGCTCGACGAGGCGAAGCCGCTGGCCAGCAGCGCCAGCGCGAACGCGAGCGCGGCGCCCGGGCCCACGAGGTGGCTGAAGCCGGCGTGCGCCTCCTGGATCTCGTCGACCCCGGTCAGGCCGCCGGTGTGGAACAGCGACGCGGCGATGATCAGCATCGACATGTTCACCAGGCCGGCGACGCCCAGCGCGATCAGGACGTCGACCCGACCGATCCGTGACACGCGGCGGCGCTCGGCGTCGTCGCGGATGGCGACGCGGCGCTGGGTGAGCGCCGAGTGCAGGTAGATGACGTGCGGCATGACCGTGGCGCCGAGGATGCCGGTCGCCAGCAGGATCGAGTCCGTCCCGTCGAAGCTCGGGACGAAGCCGCCCGCGGCGGCGCCGGCGTCGAAGCCGATCTCGAGCGTGTCGTACAGGAAGCCGAGCAGGATCACGCCGAGCAGGCCGGCGATCGCGATCTCGAAGCGCCGGTGACCGCGCTGCTGCAGCGCGAGGATCCCGAAGGCGACGATGCCGGTGATCACGCCGGCCGGGAACAGCGGGATGCCGAAGAGCAGGTTCAGCGCGATCGCCGCGCCGATGAACTCGGCGAGGTCGGTGGCCATTGCGATCAGCTCGGCCTGCACCCACAGGCCCCAGCTGACCGGCCGCGGGAAGTGCGCGCGGCACAGCTCGGGGAGGTTCTGGCCGGTGGCCGTGCCGACCTTGGCCGACAGGCCCTGGATGAGCATCGCCATCAGGTTGGCGGCGAGGATCACCCACAGCAGCAGGTAGCCGTAGCGCGCGCCGCCGGAGATGTTGGTCGCGAAGTTGCCGGGGTCGACGTAGGCGACGGAGGCGACGAAGGCCGGCCCGAGCAGCGCCACGACGCCGCGGACGCGGCCGCGCGCGCGGATGCGCTGCAGCTCGCTGGGTGCGGGAAGGGCAACGCTGAGGTCGCTCATCGCGCGTCGACCTCCACGCGCATCGCCTTGGCGAGCGCTCCGCCGAGGACCTGGACGTCGCCGCCGAAGCGCGCGAACAGCGGACCGTCGAACGGCTGCTTCTCGACGACCTCGAAGCGATCGCCCGGGGCGATCCCACGCGCGGCCAGGTAGCGCAGCATCTCGGGATCGGAGTCCGAGACGCGGACGAAGCGCCCGCGCGCGCCGGCGTCGAGGTCGTGCAGCGCCGCAGTAGGCGCCTCGTCGATCCGGCCGTCGATCGTCGGGATCGGGTCGCCGTGCGGGTCGCGCGTCGGGTGGCCGAGCTTGGCCGCGATGAGCTCCTCGAGGTCCTCGGACAGGACGTGCTCGAGGACCTCCGCCTCGTCGTGGACGCGATCCCACGGCACGCCGAGCTCCTGCGTCAGATACCGCTCCAGCAGCCGATGGTGCCGCAGGACCTCGAGCGCCACCTTGACCCCCTGCGGCGTCAGACGAACGCCGCGGTAGCGCTCGTGCGTGACGAGCCCCATCTCGGCGAGCTTCTTGACCATGCTGGAGGCCGACGCGGCCGTCACGTGCAGGCGCTCGGCCAGCGCCGTCGTCGAGACGGCGGCGTCGTCTCGGGTCTCCAGGGCGTAGATCGCCTTGGCGTAGTCTTCGACGGCAGAAGTCACGGTGTCCACGGTTTGAAGTTTAGACATGGCTGAAATCCAAGTTCAATCCCACCCACTCGAGATCATCGGCCGCGCGTGCGGACTTCTTGACCGCTCTGAACGCGGGAAGCTCGCGCTGACGGGCGCCGACGCCAAGTCCTTCCTCGCCGGGCAGGTGACCAACGACGTCGAGGCGCTGACCCCCGGGCACGGGTGCTACGCGGCGCTGCTGACCCCCAAGGGCAAGATGCGCGGCGACATGCGCGTGCTCGACCTCGGCGACGAGCTGTGGCTCGACACCGAGCGCGTCGCGCTGCAGGGGCTGTTCGACACGATCCGCCGCTTCAAGATCGGCCACGACGTCGAGTTGCACAAGCGCACGCTCCAGCAGGCGCTGTTCTCGCTGCTTGGCCCGCGCGCCCGCGAGGTGGCGGGAGCCGACGCCGCGGGGCTGGGCCCGGGCGAGCACGACAACGCGCGCTCGCCGCTGGGCGTGCTCGTCACGACGGACCTCGGCGTCGACGTCATCTGCGCTGTCGAGGACGCCGCTCGGGTGCGCGCGGCGCTGGAGGAGGCGGGCGCGGTGCCGGTCGACGAGCGGGCCGCCGAGGTGCGTCGCGTCGAGACCGGCCGGCCGCGGTTTGGCGTCGATCTCGATGAGACGGTGATTCCGCAGGAGGCGGGGCTGAACGAGCGGGCGGTCAGCTTCACGAAGGGCTGCTACGTCGGCCAGGAGACCGTTGCGCGGCTGCACTACAAGGGGAAGCCGAACCGGCATCTGCGCGGGCTACGGCTGTCAGGGCCGGCGGAGCCGGGCGCGGCGCTGCGGTTGGGGGAGCGCGAGGTCGGGCGCCTCGGGTCCGTCGTCGCGTCGCCGCGGTTCGGCGATATCGCGTTGGCGCTCGTGCGGCGGGAGGCGGTCCCAGGCGACGTGCTGGCGGTCGGGGACGGCGGCGTCAGCGCCGAGGTGGTCGAGCTGCCGTTCGCCTAGTTCGCTCCGCCCTCTCGTTGGGTGGCGGGTTGCGGCCTGGTCTGTTGGCTGGCGAGGGGAAAGAGCCGTTGGT
>DASXRF010000146.1:0-10048 GCA_036506755.1 Solirubrobacteraceae bacterium
CGTGGGCGGCGGGCGCAGGGCATGCTGGTGGCACGTTCAAGCCCGACGGCCGCGCCAGGCACGGCGAGGGCCCGCCGAACGGGGCGAAGGTTCGCTGACGCGGCACTAGGCCGCGCGCTTGGCGGCGGCCTTCGCCTTGGCAGCGGCCTCGGCGGCCTCGCGAGCCTGCTCCTGGAGGAGCTTGCGCGCACGCACGACCTCGGCCACGGCGAGCTCGCGCCAGACGGCGACCGCGCCGGCCCAGGCCAGCAGGTACAGCCCGATGCCGCCGGCGAGCGCGTGCAGCGCCGCGTCGGGGCCTGACATGTGGGCGCGGCGCGAGAGCAGGCCGACGACCACGAAGCCGATCAGCCCGCCCCAGCCCTTGGCGGTCGAGATGTGACGGCGCGCCCGCGGATGGGCCGCCAGCTTGACGCGCGGCTCCTCGCTCATCGCGCTAGTAGCCGAGCCGCGCCTCGCGCGCGGCCTTCTCGCGCTGGTAGGCGAAGCGCACCAGGCGGTCGCGATCGCCCTCGTCGATCTCGGTGAACTGCACGCCGTGGAAGCCCTCGGACGTGACGCGCACGACGCGGCAGCGGCCCTGGATGCGCGCGGGCAGGAGGTCGAGGCGCAGGTCGAAGGCGAGCTCGTCGCCCACCTCGGCGCCGCTCAGGCCGCGCACGAGCAGGCCGCCGCCGGAGAGGTTCAGCGTCAGGCCCCGCTGGGCCGGCGCGCCGTCCGGGGTGACGAGCACGGCGGCGATGCAGTCGGTGCGCGCGTACGCGCGGCGCTGCAGCAGCTGGATGCGGCCGCGGTGCTCGAAGCGCAGCGCCTCGCCGCGATCGGACGCCTGCAGGCGGATCGTGCCGAGCATGCGCCACATGCCGTCGTCGGTGAGGAACTCCACGAAGGCCTGGGTGTGGTCGAGGAGCGTCGTGCGCGGGCGCGACAGCAGGATGAGCTCGGTGAAGCCCTCGCCCTTGGCGGTCACCCGGGCGGGGACCTCCTCGAGGCCGGGCAGCGCGAGGGTCACCTGGCGGTTGAGCGGCGGGCTCGGCGTCGCGGGGGCGGTCACGACAGCACCACGGCGGCCAGCTCCTCCGGCAGCGCCGGGCGCAGCCCGCCGCTGATGATCGTGCCACGGCCGATGTAGGACAGCGGCAGGCCCGTCTCGATGGCCAGCTCGATGGCCGTCCCGAGCCGCTCGGTCTCGTCGGCGTGGGTGAGCGCGAGGGCGTCGACGCCGAGCGAGCGCGTGCCGACGACGAGGTCGCGGCCGGCGTCGGGGCCCATCGTCGCCGGGAGGGCGAGGTGGGTCTCGTCGAGGCGCAGCTGACGCAGCTCGTTGGCCAGCGCGCGCAGCTCCGCCTCGGCGCGAGGCGAGACGCCGGGCGTGTCGACGAGGACGAGCGCGTCGTCGGGCAGGCGGTCGAGGCGCGTGCGCGCCTCGGCCGCGTCGTCGAGCGCGAGGACCGGGACGCCGCACGGGGCGAGCAGGCGCCGCAGCTCGGCGCCGTCGTCCTCGGCGCGCAGCGTCACGCAGGTGACGGGCGCCGGCGTGCGAACCGCGTAGGCGTGCGCGAGGCGGGCGACGCAGCGCGTCTTGCCGGCGCCGCCGGGGCCGACGAAGCCGACCACGCGGCCGCCCGCGCCGCGCAGCGGCGCGGCGGGGATGCGCCGGGCGAGCGCGCTGGCGACCAGCGGCTTGATGCGCCCGTTGGACGCGAAGGGCAGCAGGTTGGTGACGACCTCGTCGAGGACCTCGGCGACCATCGGGCTCGACAGCCCGCGGTCGAGCAGGCGCGTCTGGACGCGCGCGGCGCCGGCCGGCCAGTGGGCGGGGGGGCCCGCGGGGGCGCTGGCCGGCGCGGCGGGCAGGATCTCGGCCGCGGGCTCAGGCGGCGCCTGTGCGACGACGACGGGCGCGGGCTCCTCGTCCTCCTCGGGCCAGGCGACCGCGGCGCGCGGGGCATCGGGCGCGAACAGGGCGGCGAGCGCGGCGCCGTGGCCGTTGGCGGGCCGGGCCGGCTCGGCGCTCGCCTGCTCGACGCGCGCGGCCGCGGCGAGCGCGTCGGGCACGAAGTCGGCGGCGGCCTGCGCGGCGCGCTGCTCGGCAGCGGCCTGCTCGAGCTCGGGGCCGAGGGCGGCCTTCAGCGTGGTCAGGAAGTTCTCCGCGGGGGGTGCGGCCGGTGTGGCGGCCGGCGCGGGCATGGCGGGCGCGGCGGCGGGCGCGGTCGACTTCGCCGCGGTCCGCGACGCGGGCGAAGTGGCGGCCGGCGCAGGCGTCGGCGCGCCCGGCGACAGCTGGACCGCAGCCGCCTGCGGCCCGCCGGACGGCCCGGCCGTGGCCTCGACCTCGAAGACGCGGCGCTGGAAAAAGCCGCCGACGCCGCCGGTCAGCCCCTCCCGCTGGCGCACGACGACGGCGTCGTCGCCCAGCTCGGCGCGGACCTTGGCCTCGACCTCGGCCAGCGACAGGCCGCGGAACGTCCTGGTCTCCCCACTCACGCGGTCACCACTCCGATCGTCTCGACACTCACACCGGGCGCGATCTCGTTGTACGCGCACACCGAAAGCTGCGGCAGGGCCTGCTCGACCAGGCGGCGCACGTGGCGCCGGATCCGCGACGAGCAGACCAGCACCGGGCGGCGGCCCTTGGCCACCGCGTGCTCGACCTGCTGGGCCAGCGCCGTGACCAGCGCCTGGGCCCGGCTCGGGCTCATCGCCAGGAACTCGCCGTCCGCGGTCGGCGTGATCGCATCGGAGACCTCCTGCTCGACGGCCGGGTCGAGGGCGATCGCGCGCAGCTGCATCTCGGCGTCGAGGTGCGGCGCGACGATCGCGCGGGCCAGCGCCTGGCGGGCGTGCTCGGCCAGCAGCGCGGGATCGCGGGTCAAGCGGGCACGGTCGCCGACGGCCTCGACGATCGTGCCGAGGTCGCGGATGGAGACGTTCTCGCGCAGCAGCGCCTGGAGGACGCGCTGGATCTCGCCGACGGACAGAAGCTCGGGCACGACCTCTTCAACGACCGCTGCGTTGTGTTCCTTGAGCGCGTCGAGCAGGCTGCGCACGTCCTGACGCGTCAGCAGCTCGCTGACGTTGGCGCGGATCGTCTCCGTCAGATGCGTGACGATCACCGACTCGGCGTCGACGACGGTGTAGCCGAGCGCCTCGGCCTCGGCGCGCGACGCGTCCTGGATCCACAGCGCGGGCAGGCCGAAGGCGGGCTCGGTCGTCGGGATGCCCTGCAGCTGGCCGACGGCGTCGCCAGGATCGAGCGCGAGCTGGTGGCCGGCGACGACGGCGCCGCGCGCGACCTCGACCCCGCGAACCTTGACCGCGTACTCGTGGGAGCCGAGGCCGAGCTCGTCGTGGATGCGCACGGTCGGGACGACCGTGCCGAGCTCGCCCGCAATCTGCTTGCGCACCGCGCTGACGCGGCTGAGCAGCGTGCCGCCCGAGGCCGAGCCGTCGACGAGCGGGACGAGCCCGAAGCCGATGGCCAGCTCGAGCGGGTCGATGGTCAGCGCTTCGACGGCCTGGTCACGCGGCGTGGGCGCGGCCGTCTTCTCCGGCGTCGCCGCGGCGAGCGCGGCCTCGCGCTCGCGCTCGGCGATCACGTCCTTGAGCGCGCGCCCGATCGCGAACAGCCCGCCGCCGATGAGCAGGAACGGCAGCTTGGGCAGCCCGGGCACGAGCGCCATCGCGCAGATGACGCCGCCGGCGACCATCGGGGCCTTTCGCTGCTTGAGCACCTGCGAGGCCAGGTCGGAGCCCAGGTCGCGCTCGGAGGCCGACCGCGTGACGATGATGCCGGTCGCCACCGAGATGAGCAGCGCGGGGATCTGCGCGGCCAGGCCGTCGCCGACGCTGAGCAGCGAGAAGTGGTTGATCGCCTCGGTGAACGGCATCCCCTGCTGGACGACGCCGACGATGATCCCGCCGAGCAGGTTGATCGCGGTGATGAGCACCGCGGCCATCGCGTCGCCCTTGACGAACTTCGAGGCGCCGTCCATCGCGCCGTAGAAGTCGGCTTCCTGGGAGATCTCCTCGCGCCGCCGGCGCGCCTGCTCCTCGGTGATCTGCCCCGCGTTGAGGTCGGCGTCGATGGCCATCTGCTTGCCGGGCATGGCGTCGAGGGTGAAGCGCGCGCCGACCTCGGCCACGCGCCCGGCGCCGTTCGTCACGACGACGAACTGGATGACGATCAGGATCAGGAAGACGACGAGGCCGACGACGACGTTGCCGCCGACGACGAAGCGGCCGAAGGCCTCGACCACGTGGCCGGCGTCGCCGTGCAGCAGGATCAGCCGGGTGACGCTGACGTTGATGGCCAGCCGGAACAGCGTCGAGATGAGCAGCAGCGACGGGAAGGCCGAGAAGTCCAGCGCCCGCGGCAGGTAGAGCGTGGCCACGACCACGGCCAGGGCCGCCGAGATGTTCGCCGCGATCGCCAGGTCCAGCAGGAACGGCGGCAGCGGGATGATCATCATGACGACGACCAGCACCACCACCGCGGCGGCGACGAGGTCGGCGTACTTCGCGCCCTGCTTCAGCAGGTTCGTCATGCGGAGGCCCTCCTCGCCGCGGCGACGCGGTAGACGAAGGCGAGCAGCTGGGCCACGGCCTCGTAGAGATCCTCGGGGACCTGCTGACCGACCTCGACCGAGGCGTGCAGGGAACGGGCGAGCGGGGGATCAGGGACCACCGGTACACCGTGGTCGGACGCGAGCTCGCGGATCTTGAGCGCGACGAGGTCGCGGCCCTTGGCGACCACCTCGGGCGCCGGCGCGCTGCCGTCGTACTTCAGCGCGACCGAGTAGTGCGTCGGGTTGGTCACGACGACGTCGGCGGTCGGGACGGCGGCCATCATCCGCGCGCGCGCCGCGGCCATCTGGCGCCGGCGGATCGCGCTGCGCACCTCGGGCGGGAGCTGCTGCTGCTTGGCCTCCTCCTTGACCTCCTGCTTGTCCATCCGCAGCTGCTTGAGGAGGCGGCGCTTCTGGTAGGCGAAGTCGGCGAGCCCGATGAGGAGGTAGGCGACCGCGGCGCGGCGCGCCAGGCTGGAGATCGTGTGCGACATCTGGCCGGAGAGCTCCTGCGCGCCGACGCCGACCATCCCGCCGAGCTGCCCGAGCTGAGGCAGCAGGGCGCCGGCGACGATCGCCGCGACCGCCCCGACCTTGATCAGGTTCTTGGCCAGCTCGGCCAGCGCCTGCGGGCCGTAGATCTGCTTGAAGCCGCTGGCCGGGTTGAGCTTCTTGAAGTCCGGCTTCAGCGGGGTGAGGCTGGGGCGGAAGCCGACCTGGCCGACGTTGACCACGACCGCCGCCGCCGCGCAGGCGATGCAGACCGGCGCCAGCGCGGCCAGCATCTCCTGGCCGGTGCGCCGCAACAGCGTCCCCAGCCCGGACGTCGAGACGACGTTCGGGTCGGCGATCTGGGCCAGCGAGGCGGTCATGACCTCGCGGACGTGGCCGACCATGCTCGGCCCGCCCGCACCCAGCACGAGCAGCCCGGCGAACAGGACGACGGCCCCGTTGAGGTCGTTGGACTTCGCGACCTGCCCCTTCTTGCGCGCCTCCTCGAGGCGCTTGGGAGTCGGTGCCTCGGTCTTCTCGCCGCCGGCCACGTCAGGCCACCTTCAGGGCGCGCAGCGCGTTCGAGACCGAGTCCTGCACCCCGTCGGCCAGCCAGCCGGCCACGAAGGGCAGCGAGGCGCCGACGAGCAGCAGGCCGACCGTGACCTTCGCCGGGAAGCCGACGCCGAAGACGTTGAGCTGCGGCACGACGCGCGAGACGAGCCCGAACGCGGCGTCGGTGAGCGCCAGCGCGAGCACGACCGGTCCCGCGACCTGGATCGCCGACGCGAAGATCGAGACGAAGGCGACGTCGACGCCGCCGACGAGAGCGCCGAGGTCGGGCAGGCGGTCGAGCGGCACGACGTCGTAGGTCCGGGCGAGGCCCTTGACGACCCAGGCGTCGCCGCCGATCCCGATGAAGACGAGGATCGAGACCAGCGAGTAGGCCTGCTGGAGCACGCTCGAGGACGTGCCGGTCAGCGGGTCGACGAGGCTGCCGTAGGAGAAGCCGATCATCGTGTCGAGGAACGACCCGGCGACGGCGACGGCGGTGAACAGGGCGCCGATCACGAACGCGAAGGCCAGCCCGATGAGCAGCTCCTTGCCGGCCAGCCACCCGAGCTCGACCGGGTCCGTCGGCAGGTGATGGCCGCGCACGAGCACCGGCGACAGCCCGACGGCGAGCGCCACGGCGACGATCCCGCGCACGCGCGCGGGGACCAGCCGGCTGGAGTACAGCGGCGCGAGCACGAACAGCGGGCTCACGCGCGCGAGCACCAGGATGAACCCGACGAGCGACTGCTCGCCGAACTGCTTGACGAGGAGGTCCAAGTCGCTTACCCGACCAGCTGCGGGATCCCGCCCCAGAGGTCGGCCGTGTAGGTCAGCAGCTGGTTGAGCATCCACGGGCCGAGCAGCAGCAGCACCGCGGCGAGGGCGATCACCTTCGGGATGAAGGCCAGCGTCTGCTCCTGGATCTGGGTGACGGCCTGGAAGATCGAGACCACCAGGCCGACGACCAGGCCGGCGCCGAGCATCGGCAGCGCGACCTTGAAGGCCAGCGTCAGCGCGGTGGTCGAGAGGTTGACGACGACGTCCTGGTCCATGTCAGTGGAAGCTCTCCACGAGCGATCGGGTGACGAGGTTCCAGCCGTCGACCAGGACGAACAGCAGGATCTTGAACGGGAGCGAGATGAAGACGGGTGGCAGCATCACCATGCCCATCGACATCAGCGTCGAGCTGACGACCAGGTCGATGACGAGGAACGGGAGGAAGATCAAGAAGCCGATCTGGAACGCCGTCTTGAGCTCCGAGATGACGAAGGCCGGGATCAGCGTGTAGGTCGGCACGTCGGCCCGCGTCTCGGGGCGCTTGAGGTGGGCGAGGTCGACGAAGAGCGCGAGGTCCTTCTCGCGCGTCTGGCGGAACATGAAGTCGCGCAGCGGCTCCTGACCGCGCTCGATCGCCGACTTCTGGGAGATCTTGTGCGCGGTCAGCGGGTCGATCGCGTCCTTCTTGATCTGCGTGAAGGTCGGGGCCATCACGAAGACCGTCAGGAAGAACGCGATGCCCACCAGCACCTGGTTGGGCGGCGCCGTCGGCGTGCCCAGGCCGGTGCGGATGAAGCCCAGGACGACGAGGATCCGCGTGAAACCCGTGACGGTGAACAGCATCGCCGGGACGAGCGTGAGCCCGGCGACGAGGATCAGCAGCTGGACGGCGTTGGAGCCGTGCATGGAGCGCTAGCCGCCGCGGACGGTCCGCTCGCGCAGACCGTCGAGCAGCTCGCGCATGCGTCCTTGCAGGGCGACGAGCGGGGGCTGGGGGCCCGGCGCGCCCGTCCTGGGCGAGCCGGCGGGCGGCGGCGGCGGGGGCGTGAGCCCGAGGGCGTCGGCCTCCTCTTCGGTGTACGTCCTGATGGGCACGACGCCGTGCTCGGCGACGCCGACGAGCACCAGCTCGCGCCCCGCGCGAACGAGGTTCAGCGAGCGGTTGGGGCCCAGCGCCACCGTCGCCTCGACGTGCAGCCCGCTGCCGTGCGAGCGCTCCTCGCGCGACTTCTTGACCTGCTTGAGGATCCAGTACAGCCCGTAGATGACGGCGACCACGACGCCCAGGGCGAGGAACGTCTTGACGAGCGAGCCGCCGGACGAGCCCGCCGAGCCGAGCGCGCGGGCGCTGTCGGGCGACGGGAGGTTGAGCGGCTTGTCCTCGCCCGGTCCCTTGACCGTCGCCAGGGCGCCGGACGGGTCGGCGAGCGCGAGCGCGAGGCTCGTGGCCGCGAGGAAGAGGGAGCGCTTCACGCTCCTGTGGTCGGACGAACGTCCAGTGACTTGAGAGTGCTAGAGGATCGACGAAGTCGATCCTCACGCGGCGTCGGCGACCGGCGCGTCCTCCGCCGGCTTGCCGACTCCGCGCGGCGCCGCCACGTCGGTGACGCGCAGGCCGAACTCCTCGTCGATGACGACGACCTCGCCGCGGGCGATGACGCGCCCGTTGACGAGCAGGTCGACGGGCTCGCCGGCCATGCGGTGCAGCCCCACGACCGAGCCGGGGCCCAGCGCGAGCGCCTCGCCGAGCGTCATCGTGGTCCGGCCGATCTCGACGGACACCTCGACCGTGACGTCGGTCAGGCGCTCGAGCTCTCCGGGCTCGGACGTCTCGGCGACGACCGGCTGGAGGGGGGCGAAGTCGATCGCGTCGGACACGGTGGGCCTCCTACTGGACGGCGACGTCGGTGAACAGGACGTCTTCGGCCTTGACGTCGGTCTTCTTGAGGATCTGGCGCAGGATGCGCCGCTTGAGCTGCTCGCGCCCCTTGCGGCGGATGAGCTTGCCGCCCGAGACGCCGGTGAGCGAGTTCGTGACGATGTCGCGCACGACCGCCTCCTGCGGCAGCGCGCCGAAGCCCTCGGGCGGCGCGGCGGCCGCCTCCTCGCCGCCGGCGGGCGCCAGCGCGCCATGCTCGAGGACGAGCGCGACGTTGAGCTTGACGAACTGCCCGTCGGACAGGTTGATCAGGAAGTCGCGCGGCAGGACGTAGACCTCGCCGTCGACCTTGGGCTTGGGCGCCGGCGCCGGCTTGGCCAGGACGAGCTTGTAGACGCCGCCGAGGCCGATGAGCAGGACGGGCAGGGCGATGAGCAGCTTCTTCTTCATGAGGGAACGGGACCTGTGGGTCGAGGGTCAGTCGCCGCGGCGCGGCAGGACGATCTCCACGCGGCGGTTGCGCGCGCGGCCCTGCTCCGTGGCGTTGGACGCCGACGGGTCGAGGTAGGCGCGGCCGGTCGCCGTGAGGCGGCGCGGGGCCATGCGCATCGCGATGAGCGCGCGCACGACGGCCGAGGCGCGGGCGGTCGAGAGCTCCCAGTTGGAGGGGTAGACCGACCCGTGGATGGGCTGGGAGTCGGTGTGGCCCTCGACGTCGACCTGATGGGAGCGCTGGTGGCGCAGCAGCGGCGCGAGGTGCTCGAGCAGGCTCATGCCCGCCGACTTGACGCGCGCGGCGCCGGAGTCGAAGAGCAGGTTGTCCGTGAGGATGTCGATGACCAGGCCGCGCCGGGTGACGTGCGTCTTGACCTTGTCGTTCATGCCGAGCTTGTGGGCGCGTGCGTCGACCTCGACCTTGAGCCGGTGCAGCTCGCGGTCCTCGGCGGCCTTGGCGTCGGCGCGCGAGGTCGAGGTGTTCGGGTGCGACTGCGGCTTGAGCTGCTGGGTCTGGGCGTCGCCGCCGGTGCGCTTGATCGCCTGGCCGCCGGGGACGACGTGCGGCGAGAACGCGTTGTGCAGCGACTCCTGCAGCGACGCCAGCTTGCTCTTGTTCACGATCGACATCGAGAACAGGACCATGAACAGCGCCATCAGCAGCGTGATCATGTCCGCGTACGTGAGCAGCCAGCGCTCGTCGGCGTGCTCCTCGTGGGCCGCGCCCGGGCGGCGGCGTCCGCCGGCCATCGGCTACGCGGCCATCTGCGCGTCGGGGACCGCGCGCAGGTTGGGCCCGGAGGCCGCCTCGCGGGCCGCCTCGCGCTGCTCGGGCGGGACGAACGACAGCAGCTTCTCGGTGACGATCCGGGGGTTGTCGCCGGCCTGGATGGCCAGGATGCCCTCGAGCACCATCACCCGCGCGTCGACCTCGGCGGCGCTGAGCGCCTTGAGCCGGTACGCGACCGGGTAGTAGAGGACGTTCGCCGAGCCGACGCCGATCAGCGTCGCGATGAACGCGCTCGAGATCGCCGGCCCGAGCGTCTCCGGGTGCGACAGGTTCTCGAGCACGTGCACGAGCCCCATCACGGTGCCGATGATGCCCATGGTCGGCGCGAAGCCGCCGGCCTTCTCGAACGGCAGGGCGCCGTGCCGATGGCGCGCCGCCATGCCCTCGATCTCGGCCTCGAGGATCTCGCGGACGAGGTCGGGGTCCGTGCCGTCGACCACGAGCTGCAGGCCCTTCTTGAGGTACTCGTCATCGATGCTCTCGAGCTCCTCC
>DASXRF010000147.1:0-7706 GCA_036506755.1 Solirubrobacteraceae bacterium
GCCGGCCGGTCGCGGCCCGATGATGTCCGGCCCGGAGATCCAGGCGAACGCCATCCAGACCGCCCTCGACGGGTTTCCCCTGCGCGGGACGCCGGGCTGGCTCACCGCCGCGTTCGCCGCGCTGCTCGGCTTCGCCGCGCCGTACGCGCGCCGGCGCGTGTCGGTGCTGACCGCGGCGCTGGCCGCCGCCGGGCTGGCCGCCGCGTGGGCGCTCGGCGCGCTGCTCGCCTTCACGATGGGCCTCGTCGTGCCGGTCGCCGCGCCGCTCGCGGCCATCGGCCTGGGCGTGGTCGCGATGGTGGTCGTCAGCCACCTCGACGAGAGCCTGGCCCGCCGCCGCATCGCCGGCTACAGCACCGAGCTCGAGGCGCTGGTGCGCGAGCGCACGCGCGAGCTGCGCGAGACCCAGCTCGAGGTCGTGCAGCGGCTCGCCCAGGCCGCCGAGCTGCGCGACGACCAGACCGGCGGGCACATCGAGCGCATCGGGCGGCTCTGCGGCCTGCTGGCCGAGGCCGCGGGCATGTCGCGCGAGCGCGCGGAGCTGGTGGCGCAGGCCAGCGTCATGCACGACGTCGGCAAGATCGGGATCCCGGACCGGATCCTCCTCAAGCCCGACAGGCTCGACGACCTCGAGTGGCAGGCGATGAAGGCGCACACGACCAGCGGCGCGCGGCTGCTGGCCGGCTCCGGGTCGGACATCGTGCGCCTGGCGGAGCAGATCGCCCTCACGCACCACGAGCGCTGGGACGGCACCGGCTACCCCGCCGGGCTGCGCGGCGAGGAGATCCCGCTCGCCGGGCGCATCTGCGCGATCTGCGACGTCTTCGACGCTCTCGTGTCAGCGCGGCCCTACAAGCCCGCCTGGCCGCTGGAGCGCGCGATCGCCGAGATCCGCGCCGGGGCGGGGACGCACTTCGACCCGGCCCTCGTCGAGCCGTTCATCGCGATCGTGCGGGAGCGGGCGGCGCCGCAGGCGCTGGCGGCGTGACGGGGGTCTAAGCCCGGTCTAAGCCTAAGCCGGCTCAAACGCGATCGCCGGCCGCCCGCGCGCGGACGCGTTCCAGGAACCGCGCGTGCAGGCGCGTCTCGCCGGTCAGCTCGGGGTGGAAGCTGACGACCAGCATGTCCGCCTGCTCGGCGGCCACCGCGTGGCCGTCGACCTCGGCGAGGATCGTCACGTCGTCGCCGGCCTCGGCGATCCACGGCGCGCGGATGAAGACCGCGCGGACGGGGCCGCCCTCCATGCCGGGGAACTCCAGGTCGGCCTCGAACGAGCGGACCTGACGGCCGAACGCATTGCGGCGCGCGGCGATGTCCATGACGCCGAGGTGGTCGTGGTCGAGCATGATCAGCCCGGCGCACGTGCCGAAGATCGGCGTCCCGGCGGCCGCGAGCTCGCGCAGCGGCTCGGCGAGGCCCTCGCGCTCGATGCCCAGCGTCATCGTCGTGGACTCGCCGCCCGGGATGATCAGCCCGTCGAGGCCCTCGAGGCCGGCCGGCGTGCGCACCTCGCGCGGGTGCGCGCCCAGCTCGCGCAGGACCTTCGCGTGCGCCTCGAAGTCGCCCTGCAGGGCGAGGACGCCGATGAGCGGCGCGAGCGGACCGCTCACCAACCGCGCGGCGCCAGGAGCTGCTCGGCGTCGAGCTTGCGCGTCTCGAGCGACGTCATCGGCGCGCCGAGGCCCTCGCTCGCCTTGGCCACGCGGAGCGGGTCGCTGAAGTGCGTCGTCGCCTCGACGATCGCCCTCGCGCGGGGCGCGGGATCCTCGGACTTGAAGATCCCCGACCCCACGAAGACCGCCTCGGCGCCGAGCTGCATGACGAGCGAGGCGTCGGCCGGGGTGGCGATCCCGCCCGCGCAGAACAGCGGCACCGGCAGCCGGCCCTCGTGCGCGACGGCGCGGACGAGGTCGTGGGGCGCTTGCAGGGCCTTGGCGGCGCCGAACAGCTCGGCCTCGTCGAGCGTGCCGAGCCGCTTGATCTCGCCGACGATCGCCCGCAGGTGGCGGACCGCCTCGACGATGTCGCCGGTTCCCGCCTCGCCCTTGGAGCGGATCATCGCCGCGCCCTCGGCGATGCGCCGCAGCGCCTCGCCGAGGTTCGTCGCGCCGCAGACGAACGGCACCTTGAACGCCCACTTGTCGATGTGGTGCGCCTCGTCGGCCGGCGTGAGCACCTCGGACTCGTCGATGTAGTCGACCTCGAGCGCCTCGAGCACCTGCGCCTCGGCGAAGTGGCCGATGCGCGCCTTGGCCATGACCGGGATGGTCACCGCCTCCTGGATGCCGCGGATCATCGCGGGGTCGCTCATGCGCGCGACGCCGCCGTCGCGGCGGATGTCAGCGGGCACGCGCTCGAGCGCCATGACCGCGGCTGCGCCGGCGTCCTCGGCGATCTTGGCGTGCTCCGGCGTGACGACGTCCATGATGACGCCGCCCTTGAGCATCTCGGCGAGGCCGGCCTTGACCCGGAACGTGGCTTCGTCGCGCATGGCGAAGCGCACGATACAAGCCGGGCTACTTCAGCCTGAACGCCTTTATCCGCTCTGCGTACTGCGACGCGTCGCGGCTGTACACGCCGTACGCGAGCGCCTGGACCATAGCCAGCAGCGCGGTGTGCGAGCGCACGTACGCGGGCGAGTTCGACGAGTAGTAAAGGCGCACCTGCGCGAGCTTGGCGACCTCGCTGAGCGTCGCGTCGGTGATCGCCACCGTCTTGGCCTTGCGGTGGCGGGCGAGCTTCATCGCGCGCACGACGAGCGGGTGCGGGCGACCGGCGCTCAGGCCGACGACGAGCGTGTCGGCGTCGATCCGGCTGAGCTTGCCCAGCGCCTCCTGCGACGGCGAGGCGACGATGTCGGCGCGGAGGTCCAGCAGGGCCAGGAGGTGGCGCAGGTAGGACGCGAAGAAGGCCATCTGGTCGGTGCCGATGATCAGCACGCGCGGCGCACAGGCGAGCGCGTCGATCGCCGCCTCGACGTCCGAGCGCGAGACCCGCCGCGCGGTCTCCTCGACGTTGACGTGGTCGGCGGCCAGCGCGGTCTCGAACTCGCTCTGGTCCAGAGAGAAGAGCGGCGCCGCCGCGCTGCCGCCCGCGACCGGCGGCGCGTGCATGCGCCGGTACTCCTCGCGCGCCGCGCCCTGCAGCTCGGGGAACCCCTCGAAGCCCAGCGCCTGCGAGAAGCGCACGACCGTCGAGCTCGACGTGTTCGCGCGGCGCGCCAGCTCCTCGGCGGTCTGGAAGGCGGCCTCGTCGAGGTGGTCGACGATGTACTGCGCCACGTCCTTCTGCGAGCGCGAGAACTCGTCGAAGCGCGCCTGGATGTAGGCCGACAGCGTCTGGTGGCGGGCGCCCTCGTAGGGCAGCGGGGTGGTCGTCGCGGCGCGCTTCATGTGCGCACCGGTCTTTCGACGGTGCCCCGGACGCTCCTCCCCGCCGCGCTCGGTAGCGCCCCCAAGACGACGAACGCCCGGCGTTGGGGCCAGGCGCTCGTGGCGGACGGAGTTTTCCGCCCTGCCGTCCGCCGCTCCGTGGAAGCGGGCTGTGGGGGGTGAGGCCGAACCGCATCCACGGATGTGTCTTGTGATTCAGGGCTCCCCCGCGTCTCGCGACGGCAAACGCGAACTTGTCAGCATTGCGACTATGCGCCTGGAGGACCTGCCGCCCGTGCCCGGAGTGCGTCACCGGACCGTCTCGGCGGGCGACGTCAGACTCCACGTGGCCGAGGCCGGCGACGGGCCGCCGCTGCTGCTCCTGCACGGCTGGCCGCAGCACTGGTGGTCGTTTCGCGCGCTGATCCCGCGTCTGGCCGAGCGCTATCGCGTCCTCGCGCCGGACCTGCGCGGCTGGGGCTGGTCGGACGCGCCGCCCGGCGACTACGCCAAGCCGACCTTCGCCGGCGACGTCCGCGCGCTGCTCGACGCCGAGGGGCTCGACCGCGTGCGCATCGTCGGCCACGACTGGGGTGGCTACGCCGCCTTCCTGCTCGCCCTCGAGCACCCCGAGCGGGTCGAGCGGATGGTCGCGCTCGACATCGCGCCGCCGTGGGCGACACGCTTCCATCCCGGTCAGCTGCTCTTTCCGCTGTTCGCGATCTACCAGGTCGCGTTGGCGACGCCCGGGCTCGGCGTGCGGCTGATGACGTCGGGCCGGCTGGTCCCGCTGATCCTGCGCCTCGGCTCGGCGCCGGGCTTCCGCTTCTCCGACGCGGAGGTGGCCGCCTTCACCGAGCCGCTGCGCGAGCCCGCGCGGGCGGCGGCTAGCGTGGCGTGCTACCGGACCTTCCTCACGCGCGAGCTGGTCGCGCAGGCGCGTCGCCGGGGTGACCTGCGCGTGCCCGCGCTGCTGCTGATGGGCCAGGCCAGCATGCTGCGCCGGATCGTCGGCCACCCGCGGATCCCGACCGAGGTCGTCGCGGGCGCCGGGCACTTCCTCGCCGAGGAGGCGCCCGACGAGGTGCTGCGGCTCGCCGAGCCGTTCCTCGCGACAGAGGCCTAATGGCGGAAGCGCAGCCGGACCTCGTCGAGGTCGGGCAGGACCGCGAGCTGCTGCCAGCCGCGCCGGCCCAGCGCCCACGCGCGGCCGTCCTCGCGCAGGACGATGCGCGGACGGCGCTCGCCGCAGGTGACGGCGAGGCGCGCCTCGCTCAGCGGCCAGGTGCCGTACTCGCCGCGCAGGCGCTCGACGGTGCGTCGCACGTCGGCATGGCGCACCCCGCGCGCCAGCAGGTCGGCGACGATCGCGGCCTCGGCCACGTCCTCGACGGAGTACACGCGCGGCTCGCCCACCGACTGCGAGGAGCTGATGTACCCGCGCCGCGCCCACTGCCCGATCGTCGTGCCCGAGACGCCCGCGAGCTCACCCACCTCCGCGGCGAGCAGGCGACCGTGAGCAGACATGACGACATGATCGCGCCGCGCCCGGCGGGGCGCGACCGCATCGCTAGGGTCTGACCCCTAAACGGTCTCGAGCTCGGCGAGTGCCTGGACGCGATCGCCGACGACCTTGAAGACGAGGTCGAGGCCGGTGATCTGGAACGTGTAGGCCAGGCTCGGATCGACGTTGACGATGACGAGCTTGCCGCCGCGCGAGCGCATCCGCTTCTGCGCGCTGACGAGCGTGCTCAGCCCCGTCGAGTCCATGAAATGCGTGTTCGTCAGGTCGATGACCAGGCTCGTGCAGCCTTCCTCGACCGCGTGCGAGAGCGCCGCCCGTAGGTCGGCGGCCGTGTAGAGGTCGACCTCGCCGCTAACCGCGACGATGTGCCGCTGGGCGTCGAGCGCCTCGTCCGTGACTTCGAAGCGGGCTGGCATTGCTCACCGGCCCGCTGGACCACAAGAAGTCGCTTCCATACGACTTCCCTCCTGAACTTGGGGAACCGCGAAACTACCGGTTTCAGGCCTGCCGGTCCAGCGCCCCACCGGTCTTGCGAGTTTGCGCAACCGAATTGCGGTCCTGTCTACGCGCAGACTCGTCATATCGCCTTTGTTCTCGGTCGCCGGCCCTGCGAGGGTCGTCGCATGCTGCACGAGAACGCATTCCGCTACGTCGAGTGCGACGTCCCCGAGGGCGTCACGCTCGATCGCTGGCGCTCGGGGCGCATCGCCTCGCCGCCTCGCCGGCGCCTCGTGCGGCTGATGCCGCTGCGGCTCGGACGGCGCCGCGGCGCCGCCGAGCGCTCGCGCGAACAGCTCTAGGTCCGCGCCGTCGACTCCTCGCGGCGCAGGGCGCCCGACGATGGCGTGTAGATGCTCTCGTGTCCGTCGTCCCAGCGGATGCGGTAGCGGGGCGACGGCTCGTCGCGCACGACTTCCTCGATGACCCCGGCGCGGTGCGGCCGGGTCGTGGACTCGGACTCGACAATCACGCGGTCGCCGGTCTGGAACGTCATCGTGCGGGCCTCCTTCGCTCGGTGCCCCGGAGCCTAAGCCGCAGTCGACCAGTCGTCCAGTTCCCCCGGACAGGCGAATGCCTCCGCCGGTCGTCGGGAAAGAGGTCTGTCAGGACGGGCGGGGGCGCGGACCGCGAGGCGGTCGCGCACGGTCCAGCGATCGACGAGGGAGCCAGTGCTACGAGAGCCGGGGGGCGGCGTGCCGCGCGTTGCCCATGAGCGCAACGCGCGCGATGCGCACTGGGAACGTCTGCTGCGCCGCTATCGCGGAGGCGATCGGGCGGCCCGCGAGCGGCTGGTCGGCGAGATGCTGCCGCTCGTGCACCAGCTCGCCCGCCGCTTCACGGGCAAGGCGCCGCACGACGACCTCGTCCAGGCGGGCCTGTTCGGGCTGACCAAGGCGCTCGGGCGCTTCGACCCGGCGCAGGGCTCGGCGCTGTCCTCCTACGCCGTCCCGACGATGCTCGGCGAGATGCGCCGCCACCTGCGCGACCACACCTGGTCGGTGCGGCTCCCGCGCGGCCTGCAGGAGGACGTCCTGCACGTCAACCATGCGGTGAGCGACCTCGAGGCCCGGCTTGCGCGGTCGCCGACGCCCCAACAGGTCGCCGACGCCGTCGGGCTCGAGCTCGAGACCGTCGTCGAGGCGCTGGTGGCCGGTCGCGCGTACCGCGCGGCATCGCTGGACGAGCGCGTCGGCGGGGAGGCCGACGACCTGGCGCTGATCGACACCCTGGGCGCCGAGGACCCGGAGCTGCGCCGCCGCGAGCTGCTCGTCACGCTGGGCCAGGCGCGCCACGTGCTCAGCGAGCGCGAGCGCTACGTCCTGCACCTGCGGTTCGCCGAGGACCGCACCCAGACCGAGATCGCCATGCGCATCGGGGTCTCCCAGATGCAGGTGAGCCGCATTCTGCGCGCGCTGCTGGCCAAGCTGCACCTGGAGCTGCGGCGTCAGGGGGCCGCGCGGGCGGCTTGAGCGGTCTCGGCGCCATGCCTAGACTTCCCGAGGCCGAGGCCGGATGCCAGAGGAGTCACAGTCCAGGCGGGACTTCGCCATGCGCTCGCGGCGCGAAGGCGATCGGCTGCTGGTCGCGGTCGCCGGCGAGCTCGACCTGACGACCGCCCCCGAGCTCGAGGAGCTGCTGCTCACCTCGGCGCCGTATGCCGACCTCGAGCTCGACCTGGCCGAGCTGGACTTCATCGACTCGAGTGGGCTGCGGCTGCTGCTCGCCGAGCGCGAGCGCGCGTTGCGCGACGGCGGCCGGCTGCTCGTCACCGGCGCGGCGGGCCCGGTCGCCCGCGTCTTCTCCGTCTCGGGACTCGACGCCCACCTCGAGCCGCGGCTGACCGGCGCCGTCGCGCGGCCCGCTTCGGCGCCCGAGCTGCAGCCCTCGGCGCCTGACGCCTTCGCCGGCGTCTATCCCGCCGACCCGCCGTCGGTCAGCGCGATCCGGCACCTGCTGTGCGACTGGGCGCGGGCGCTCGGGATCCGCGAGGAGGTCGTCGGGGCGATCGGACTGGCCGTCTCCGAGGCGACGACGAACGTGGTCGTCCACGCCTACGCCGACGAGCCCGAGCCGGGCATCGTCGCCGTCGAGGCAGGCCTCGACGAGGGCGTGCTCTGGGTCAAGGTCTGCGACAAGGGGCGCGGCATGAAGCCGCGGCCCGACAGCCCCGGCCTGGGCCTCGGCCTGCCGCTCATCGCCCAGATGACCGACGGCTTCGAGGTCCACGAGGCCGAAGCGGGCGGCACCGAGGTCCGCATGCGGTTCTCGCTCTAGATCTAGCGATCCTCGACGCGCACCGAGAACGTTGC
>DASXRF010000148.1:0-3040 GCA_036506755.1 Solirubrobacteraceae bacterium
CGCGATCGGCGTCCAGGCCTGCTTGGGCTCGACCGGCAGATCGCCGGCGCGGCGCAGGGCGGCGACGAGCGGGTGGGCGGCGTGGACGGGCGCCGAGGGCGCGTTGGAGTCGACGACGAGCTCGCCGTGCGGGTCGCACCAGCCGTGCAGGCGCGCCTCGGCGCCGGTCGCGCTCATGCCCGGCGGGTAGCGGTAGTTGACGTGCGCGACGGCGCGGTCCGGGATGACGTTGGCGGCGATCCCGCCGTGCAGCGTGGTCACCGTCGCGGCCTCGGTGAACGTCAGCCCGTCGAAGGCGTGCTCCTCGCGCGGCAGGCGGGCGAGGGCGAGGACGCCGCGCGCGGCGTGCACGAGCGCGTTGTCGGCCAGCCACGGCCGCGCCGAGTGGCCGCTGCGCCCGCGGAACGTCCAGGTGGCGTTGACGTTGCCGAGGCAGCCGGCCTGCACGGCGTTGGCCGTCGGCTCCATCATCACGACGAGGTCGGCCTCGAGCACCGCGGGCTCGCGCGCGAGGAGCGGCGTGAGCGCGCTCTCGGCCACCGGCAGCTCCTCGCGCCCGAAGAACAGGAACGCCAGGTCGACCGCCCCGCCGGTCCCGGCCAGCGCCAGCTCGACCATGACCGCCAGCGCGCCCTTCATGTCGGCGGCGCCCAGCCCGTGGACGGCGCCGCCCGCGCGCCGGCCGGGCCGGTTGTCCTGCGCGGGCACCGTGTCGAGGTGGCCGGCGAGGAGCACGAGTGGCCGCTCGGCGCGCATCGTCGCGCCGGCGACCACGCAGGTGTCGCCGGCGTCGCGGGCGTCCACGCCGCCGTCGCGCAGCACGCCGAGCACGTGCGCGGCGAGCGCCGCCTCGTCGCGCGACTCCGACGGGATGTCGACGAGCTCGAGCGTCCGGGCGGCCAGGCGGTCGGCGAGGGTGGCCATCGGGGGGCGAACGGTATTGCCCTCCGGTCCTAGACTGGATAGCGATGCAACGCTCCCGCGACGGCCGCACCACGCAGACGATCAGCGCCGACGGCGCCGTTCCCGGGCGCGCGCGCCAGCGTGCTCTGATGATCGCCGCGCTGCCGGAGGGCGACGATCTCGCCGAGCTGCAGGAGCTGCTGCGCACGGCCGGCGTCGCGACGGTCGGCCAGCTCGTCCAGCACCGCGACCGCCCGCACGCGAACACCTACCTGGGCCCGGGCAAGCTCGAGGAGCTCAAGGCGGCGATCAAGGCGCTCGACGCGAACGTCGTCGCCTGCGACGACGAGCTCACGCCGCGCCAGGAGCGCAACCTCGAGAAGGCGCTCGACGGCGTGCCCGTCGTCGATCGCACGGCCGTGATCCTCGACATCTTCGCCGACCACGCCCACACCGCCGACGGCAAGCTGCAGGTCGAGCTCGCCCAGCTCGAGTACAACCTCGCGCGCATGCGGGGCCTGTGGACCCACCTCGAGCGCCTGGGCGGCGGCATCGGCACCCGCGGCCCCGGCGAGACCCAGATCGAGACCGACCGCCGCCTGGCGCGCGACCGCATCTTCGCGCTGCGGCGCAAGCTGGCCGACGTGCGCGGCTCGCGCGCCGTCATGCGCGCCGAGCGCGAGCGCGCCCATCTGCCGCAGGTCGCCATCGCCGGCTACACGAACGCGGGCAAGTCGACGCTGCTCAACGCGCTGACCGGGTCGACCGTCGGGGTGCGCCACCGGCTCTTCCACACGCTGGATCCGACCACGCGCACGACCGAGATCGCGGGTCGTCGCTTCCTGCTGACCGACACGGTCGGCTTCATCAAGAAGCTGCCCCACCAGCTGGTCGACGCGTTCGGCGCGACGCTCGAGGAGACCCGGCTGGCCGACCTGCTGCTGCACGTCGTCGACGCCAGCGTTCCCGAGGACCAGATGCTCGAGATGCTGCGCGCGGTCGAGGACGTCCTGGAGGAGATCGAGGCCGGCGACCGGCCGCGGCTGCTCGTGCTCAACAAGGCCGACCTGCTCGAGGACGAGCGCCGGCGCGAGCTCAGCTTCCGCCATCCGGACGGCGCGCTGGTCAGCGCCGCCACGGGGGAGGGACTCGACGAGCTGCGCGACCGCATCGAGGCCGCCTTCGCGGCGACGCTGCGGCCGGTCGACCTGCTCGTGCCCTACGAGGAGGGCGGCAGCCTGGCCGAGCTGCACGACCTCGCCGGCGACCTCGAGCGCACCGAGACCGCCGACGGCGTCCGCGTCCGCGCGCAGCTGCCGGCCACGGTCGCCGAGCGCTTCGCGCGGTTCGCGGTCTCGCGGGCGTGAGCGCCGACGCCCTGCGGATCCGGCGGCTCGACCCCGCCGCCGAGCTGCCGAGCCGCGCCTACGACGGGGACGCCGGGTACGACCTGCGCGCCTTGCACGCCGCGACGCTGCGGCCGGGCGAGCGCGCCCGCGTCCGCACCGGCGTCGCCATCGAGCTGCCGCCGGGCCACGCCGGCCTCGTGTTGCCCCGTTCGGGCCTGGCCGCCCGCCACGGCATCGCGCTGGTCAACGCGCCGGGCCTCATCGACGAGGGCTACCGCGGCGAGGTCCAGGTGCTGCTGCTCAACACCGACCGCCACGCGTCGTTCGCCATCGCGCCGGGCGATCGCATCGCCCAGCTGATCCTGGTCCGCATCGAGACGCCGGAGGTCGTCGAGGTCGACGACCTGGCGCCCAGCGAGCGCGCGGCCGGCGGTTTCGGCTCGAGCGGCCGCCGGTAGAACTCTCGCCGCGCGCGCTGCCAGGCTGCGCGCGGCCCGTGCCCGTGGAGTCCTTCGACAACGTGCTGCAAGCCGCCCGCGCCGGCGCGGAATGGGCGTGGGAGCGCCTGTACGGGGCACTGGCGCCGAAGGTCGCCGGCTACCTGCGCGCCAACGGCGCCGCCGACCCGGAGGACCTCACCGGGGAGGTCTTCCTCCAGGTCGTCCGCGGCCTCGAGCGCTTCAGCGGCGACGAACACGCCTTCGGCGCCTGGGTCTTCACGATCGCGCACCGGCGCCTCGTCGACGACCTGCGCCGGCGCAGCCGCCGGCCGGTGGCTCCGGCGCCGG
>DASXRF010000149.1:0-7356 GCA_036506755.1 Solirubrobacteraceae bacterium
ACATCTTCCGCTCGAACTGCACGAAGATCGGCCTGCTGCCGGTGGCGCTCGACGACGAGAGCGTGAAGGCGATCGCCGAGGCGGGCGAGTGCGAGATCGACCTCGAGGCCCAGACGGTCACCTGGCCCGGCGGCAGCGCGCGCTTCGACATCGACCCCGACACCAAGCACCGCCTGCTCAACGGCCTCAACGACATCGGCCTGACGCTCGAGCAGGCCGGCGCGATCGACGCCTACGAGCGTGAGCGTGAGCGCTCGGGGCCCGTCACGACGGCGCTCTGATGGGCTGGGACGCGACGACCTACGACGTCCTCTCGGACCCGCACGTCAAGTGGGCCGAGGCGGTGCTCGAGCGCCTCCCGCTGCGCGGCGACGAGACGGTGCTCGACGCGGGCTGCGGCTCGGGCCGGGTGACCGAGCTGCTCGTCGACCGCCTGCCGCGCGGGCGGGTCATCGCCGTCGACGGCGACGCGAACATGGTCGCCAAGGCGCGCGAGCGGCTGGGCGGCCGCGCCGAGGTCGCGCAGCAGGATCTGCTCGAGCTGCGCGTGGAGGAGCCCGTCGACGCGATCTTCTCCAACGCGGTCTTCCACTGGGTGCCCGACCACGAGCGGCTCTTCGCGCGGCTGCACGCGGCGCTGCGGCCGGGAGGGCGGCTCGTCGCGCAGTGCGGCGGCCACGGCAACATCGCCAAGGTGCGCGAGATCAGCGGGCCGGGGCCGTGGCTGTACGCCACCGGCGAGGAGACCGAGGCGCGGCTGCGCGCCGCCGGCTTTCGCGAGGCGCGCGCGTGGCTCGAGCCGTGGCCCGTCGTGCCGCCCGAGCCGCGGGCCTTCCTGGCCACCGTCTGCCTGCGCACGATCCCCGACGCCGAGCGCGATGCGATGGTCGAGCGCGTCATCGCCAACCTCGGCGATCCGCCGACGCTCGACTACGTGCGGCTGAACGTCGACGCGACCGCGTAGCCGAGGTGGCGTCGGCGGGACCGCCATCGACGTCAGCGCCTTACGCTGCGGCGTTGATGAGACGCGCGGCGGTCCTGGCGCTGCTCGCGGGCTTCGCCGTGATGCCCGCGCGGGCGTACGCGCCCGCCGGGCAGAGCGGGGCGCGCGACGCCGTGCGGCGAGGAAGCGCCTCGCTGCACCTCGCATTCGCGCTGCAGCGGGTCCTCGAGCCGGGTCGCAACCTCGTCGTCTCGCCGCTGAGCATCCAGCAGGCCTTCGCGATGGCCGACGCCGGGACGCGCGGGCCCACCCGCCGCGAGCTCGAGGCGGCGCTGAGGCTGCGGCCCGGCGGGCGGGCGCTGCACGCCGGCATGGCCGCGCTGCAGCGCGGGCTCGACTCCGGCACCGACGGCGGCCGTCTGCGGCTCGACGTCGCCAACGCCGTCTGGGCGCAGACCGGCTACCCGATCCGCTCGAGCTACCTCGCCACGCTGCGCGCGTACTACGGCGCGACGCCCGCGGACGCCGACTTCCGCGCCGATCCCGAGGCCGCCCGCACGCGCATCAACGACTGGGCGGCCGAGCGGACCGCCGGACGCATCACGAACCTCTTCGGGCGCGGAGACGTCACCCCGCTGACGCGGCTCGTGCTCGCCAACGCCGTCTACCTCAAGGCGACCTGGAAGGACGCCTTCGACCCCGCGGCCACGCGCGACGAGGCCTTCCGCCCGCTGCGCGGTCCGCCGGTCCAGGTCCCGATGATGCACCGCACCGGGCGGTACCCGTGGGTGCGGCGCACCGGCTACACGGCGATCGAGCTGCCGTACACCGGCGAGCGGCTGGCCATGCTCGTCGTGATCCCCGACGCCGGCCGGTTCGCCGCCGTCGCGCGCGACCTCGACGCACGCGGCCTCGCCGCCACCGTCGCCGCGCTGCGCACGGGCGAGGTCGGGCTCGCCCTGCCGCGCTTCACGCTGCGCAGCGACCTCGACCTGAAGGCGCCCCTGCAGCGCCTCGGCGTCCGCGCGGCCTTCGAGCCGGGCGCGGCGGACTTCTCCGGCCTGAGCCCGCAAGCCCGCGCCGACCGACTGCACATCGCCAAGGCGCTCCAGAAGGCCTTCGTGCAGGTCGACGAGACCGGCACCGAGGCGGCCGCGGTCACCGGCGTGGGCGTCGACGCGGTCTCGGCGCCGCCGTCGGTGGTCGCCGACCGGCCGTTCCTGTTCGTCATCCGGGACCGCCCGACCGGCGCCGCCCTGTTCCTCGGCCGCGTGCTGAGCCCGTAGGCTCACGCGCCCATGACCCACATCGCCCTCCTGCCCGGCGACGGCATCGGGCCCGAGGTCGTCGCCTCGGCGGTCGAGGTCCTGCGCGCCGTCGACGGCTTCGAGTTCTCCGAGCACCTGGTCGGCGGCGCCGCGATCGACGCCACCGGCGGCGCCCTGCCCGACGGGACGCTGCAGGCGTGCCGCGAGGCGGACGCGGTCCTGCTCGGCGCCGTCGGCGGGCCGAAGTGGGACACGACCGACCCCGCCAAGCCGCGGCCCGAGCAGGGCCTGCTCGGCCTGCGTGAGGGGCTCGGCCTGTTCGCCAACCTGCGCCCGGTCAAGCCGTTCCCCGCGCTGCTCGACGCCAGCCCGCTCAAGCGCGACCGCATCGAGGGCACCGACATGCTCGTCGTGCGCGAGCTCACCGGCGGCATCTACTTCGGCCGCAAGCACCGCGAGCCCGACCGCGCCGTCGACGAGTGCGTCTACACCCGCGCCGAGGTCGAGCGGATCGCGCGCGTCGCCTTCCGCGCGGCCGGCGCGCGCGTGCACAGCGTCGACAAGGCCAACGTCCTGGAGACCAGCCGCTTCTGGCGCGAGGTGGTGCGCGAGGTCCACGGCCGCGAGTTCCCACACGTCCAGCTCGAGCACCTGCTCGTCGACAACGCGGCGATGCAGCTCATCGCCGCGCCCCGCCACTTCGGCGTGATCCTCACCGAGAACATGTTCGGCGACATCCTCAGCGACGAGGCGGCGATGCTCACCGGCTCGATCGGGATGCTGCCCAGCGCCTCGATCGGCGAGGCCGGCACGCCCGGCCTGTTCGAGCCCGTGCACGGCTCGGCGCCGGACATCGCGGGCACCCACGCGGCCAACCCGCTGGCGACGATCCTGTCCGCCGCGCTGCTGCTGCGCCACGGGCTCGGTCGTCACGACGAGGCGGCGGCCGTAGAATCGGCGGTCCATCGCGCCCTCGAACAGGGGCTGCGCACGCGCGATCTCGGCGGCACCGCGACCACCGAGGAGGCGACGCGCGCGGTCCTGGAAGGAGTCTCTTGAACGTGCAGCCCTCCGAGCTCATCTGGATGAACGGCGAGTTCGTGAAGTGGGAGGACGCGACCGTCCACATCCTCACGCACGGCCTGCACTACGGGACCGGGGTCTTCGAGGGCGTCCGCTGCTATGACACCCAGATCGGGCCGGCGATCTTCCAGCACACCGCCCACCTCGAGCGCCTGGAGAAGTCGGCCGAGCTGTACTACATGCCGATCCCGTACGACCGCGAGCAGCTGCGCGCGGCGACCAAGGAGCTGATCGCCCGCAACAGCCTGCGATCGTGCTACATCCGGCCGCTCGTCTATCGCGGGTACGGCCAGATGGGCCTCTTCCCGCTCGACGCGCCGGTCGACGTCGCCATCGCCGTGTGGGAGTGGGCGCCCTACCTCGGCGAGGAGGGCAAGCGCGTCGGCGTGCGGGCGAAGGTCTCCAGCTGGCGGCGCATCAGCCCCGACTCGCTGATCCCGAGCGCCAAGGCCTGCGGCCAGTACCTCAACTCGGTGCTCGCCAAGATCGAGTCCTACAAGGCCGGCTACCAGGAGGCCATCCTGCTCGACGAGCACGGCTACGTCTGCGAGGGCACCGGCGAGAACATCTTCATCGTGCGCGGCGGCAAGATCCACACGCCGCCCGTCAGCGGCTCGATCCTCGACGGCATCAACCGCCGCTCGGCCATCCAGGTCGCCCGCGACCTCGGCTACGAGGTGGTCGAGCGCGACATCGCGCGCGCCGAGCTGTACCTGGCCGACGAGGTGTTCATGACCGGCACGGCGACCGAGCTCGCCCCGGTGGTCGAGGTCGACGACCACGCGGTCGGGTCCGGAACGCCGGGCGAGATCACCCGCGCGGTGCAGAGCGTCTTCGAGGACGCGCTGCTCGGGCGCGACGCGCGCTACCGCGCCTGGCTCGACCCCGTCGAAGTGCCCGCCTCCGTGTGATGGCGGTCGAGCTCTACGACGCCACCCTGCGCGACGGGATGCAGGGGGAGGGGCTGACGCTCACGGCAGCCGAGAAGCTGCGCGTGGTCCACGCGCTCGACGCGCTCGGCGTGCACCTGATCGAGGCGGGCTTCCCGGCCTCGAACCCCAAGGAGGCCGAGCTCTTCGAGCTGCTGGCCGGCGAGCGGCTGCGCCACGCGGAGATCGCGGCGTTCGGGATGACGCGCCGGCGCGACGTCGCCGCCGCGGAGGACCCGGCGATGCGACTCATGGCCGAGGTGTTCGCCCCGGTCTGCACGCTCGTCGGCAAGACGTGGCGGCTGCACCTCGACAAGGTCGTGCGCGTCACGCCCGAGGAGAACCTGGCGATGATCGGCGACTCGGTCGCGTTCCTCGTCGGCGAGGGCAAGCGCGTGGTCTACGACGCCGAGCATTTCTTCGACGGCTGGCGCGCCGACCGCGACTACGCGCTCGCGTGCCTGCGCGCTGCCGCCGAGGCCGGCGCGGAGACCGTCGTGCTGTGCGACACCAACGGCTCGTCGCTGCCCTCACAGGTCGCCGAGGCGACGGTGGCGGTCGTCGAGGCGCTGGGCGACGGCGTGCGCGTCGGCATCCACACGCACAACGACGCCGAGTGCGGCGTGGCCAACGCGCTCGTCGCCGTCGAGGCCGGCGCCCGCCAGGTGCAGGGGACGATGAACGGGATCGGCGAGCGCACAGGGAACGCCAACCTCGTCTCGATCATCGCCAACCTGCAGCTCAAGTTCGGGCGGCGCGTCGTGAGCGACGAGCAGCTCGGCCACCTGACGCCGACCGCCCACTACGTCGACGAGCTGCTCAACCGCGCGCCGCACGACGCGCAGCCGTACGTGGGCAAGAACGCCTTCGCCCACAAGGGCGGCATGCACGTCGCCGGCGTGCGCGCCGACGCGAGCACGTTCGAGCACGTCGACCCCGCGCTCGTGGGCAACCACCGCGACCTGCTCATCAGCGAGCTCTCCGGTCGCGCCACCGTGGCCGAGAAGGCCGTCGACGTGGGCGTCGACCTCGATGCCGAGAGCGCGGCGCGCGTGGTCGATCGCGTCAAGGCGCTGGAGCACACCGGCTATCACTTCGAGGCCGCCGACGGCTCCTTCGAGCTGCTGCTGCGCAAGGAGGCCGGCGTCTACGAGCCGCTGTTCCGCCTGGAGTCCTGGCGCGTGATCGTCGAGAAGCGCGCCGACGGCAAGGTCGAGACCGAGGCAACCGTCAAGGTGTGGCGCGAGGGCGAGCGCCACGTCTGCACCGCCGAGGGCAACGGCCCGGTCAACGCGCTCGACCACGCGCTGCGCCAGGCGCTCGGCGCGACGTGCCCGGACGTCGAGCTGACGAACTTCAAGGTGCGCATCCTCGACGAGGCCAAGGGCACGGACGCCGTGACGCGCGTCCTGCTCGAGACCTCCGACGGGCAGGAGTCCTGGGGCTCGATCGGCGTCAGCGAGAACGTCATCGAGGCGTCGTGGGAGGCCCTCGTCGACTCGCTGGAGTTCGCCATCCAAGGCGCTCGCGTGCGGCAGGCCACCGCGCCTTGATCCCGCTCGCGAAGCCGGTCCTCGGCGAGCCCGAGGAGCGCGCGGTCCTCGACGTCCTGCGCTCCGGCCAGCTCTCCCTGGGCCCGCGCGCGCCGGAGTTCGAGCGGCGCTTCGCCGAGCGGCTCGGCGTCGCGCACGCCTCGGCGGTGTCGAGCGGCACCGCCGGCCTCCACCTCGCGCTGCGCGCGATCGGGGTGCGCGAGGGCGACGAGGTCGTCACGTCGCCGTTCTCGTTCGTGGCCAGCGCCAATGCGATCGTCTACGAGCGCGCTCGGCCGGTGTTCGCCGACATCGACCCGCGCACCCTGAACGTCGATCCCGACGCGGCCGCCGCCGCGCGGACCGAGCGCACGACGGCCGTGCTGCCCGTCCACATCTTCGGCTACCCGGCCGACCTCGCGGCCTTCGAGCGCTGGGGCCTGCCGATCGTCGAGGACGCCTGCGAGGCGCTGGGCGCCCGCCACGCCGGCGGCGTCGCGGTCGGCGGCCGCGGTCATCCCGCCGTCTTCGGGTTCTACGCCAACAAGCAGTTGACGACCGGCGAGGGCGGGATGGTCACCACGGCCTCCGAGGCGGTCAAGGAGCGCATCGACTCCGAGCGCAACCAGGGCCGCGCGCCCGACATGGGCTGGCTCGACCACGACCGCCTCGGCTTCAACTACCGCCTGTCGGACATCGCGTGCGCGATCGGCCTGGCCCAGCTCGACCGCCTCGACGCGATGCTCGCCGCGCGCCGGCGCGTCGCGGGCTGGTACGCCGAGCTGCTGGGGGACGTCGAGGGGCTCGAGCTGCCGTGCCCGGACGAGGGCGGCGACGAGCGCGGCTGGTTCGTCTACGTCGTCCAGCTCCCGCGCGGGGTGGATCGCGACGAGGCGATCGTCGCCCTGCGCGAGCGCGGCGTGCAGAGCAAGCCCTACCTGCCGGCGATCCACCTCATGAGCTTCTACCGCGAGGCCTTCGGCCACCGCGAGGGTGAGTTCCCGGTCTGCGAGGACGTCGCGGCCCGGTCGATCGCCCTGCCGTTCTTTCCCGATCTGGCGCAGTCGGAGGCCGAACAGGTGGCGGAGGCCCTGGTCGCGGTGGCAGAATCCGTGCGTGGGCCGCGACGAGAGGCGCGCGCGACAGGCTAGGCGCCTGGGGGCGCTGGGCCTCGCGGTGGCGATCGGGCTGCCCGCAGCGCTCTGGTGGCAGGTGGTGGCCGACATCTGGGCGGCCTTCCGCTTCGAGCCGCGCTACTTCCTCGGCTGGACGCCGTGGCTGCTCATGGCGGCCGGCATCGGGTTCTTCATCCCGGTGGCGTGGTCGGCGGGCGCCGACCCCGAGGGCCGCTTCTATCCGCGCGCGCGCAACGCCTACCTCGGCTGGGGCATCTCGCTGTACCTGCTGGGCTTCCTGCTGGCCTGGCAGGTCGCCCGACTCCACGACGGCTCGTTGACCGCCTAGTGGACCCGTCCGCAAGTCCGACGGGTTTCGGACGCCGTCCGCTGCCGTCCGGCGCCGCGCGACGGTCCTCGATGTGGCTGGGCCACACCTTCGGACGTCGCGCGGCCCCGGTCGGGACCGGACGACGCCCGACGACC
>DASXRF010000150.1:0-12266 GCA_036506755.1 Solirubrobacteraceae bacterium
AGTCAGCACGTCCTCGATCTCCGCCCGCTCGACACCCGACAGCGGCTCCGGCTCGGGCAGGCGGACCTGGGCGCGCGCCGGCGGCGCCGCGAACGACGGCAGGTCATAGACCGTCAGCCCGCCGCGGGAGTCGCGCGCCACGGGGACTGTCAAGTACCGCGTGCTGACGCTGCGTGACGCAAGCGTCGCCGCCACGGTCACCAGCGCGTGACGATCGTCCTGGCGCTCGACGCGAGCGACGAGTGCGTTCTGCACCACCTGCCGCGAGTGACGCTGCGCGAAGCGCGGCACGACGGAGTCCGCGACGTCCGGCGACACGAAGGCCAGCACGCCGCGCGCGTAGCGCTGCGGATACCGCGGCGAATAGCTCAGGTACGCGCGCGTGAAGTCGACCGCGAACGCCCGCGCCTCGTCGTCCGGCCAGGACACGACGCCAGCACGCGTCTCGCGCGTCACCGGCGCCGGCGCCTCGCCCGCGAGCACGTCGTTGGCGCCTCGCAACAGCAGCAGGGCCACGACCGACCACAGCGCGACGCGCCCGAGCGTCCGCAGGAGCGTCGACGGCGTGCGCACCGCGGGCACGCCCTGCTGCTCCGACCGTCTCACCGCTTCACCTCCCGGGAGGGACCGTTGGTGTTGCCCGAGCCCTCCACGCAAGAGCGCTCAGTGAGATCGACCGGAACGTAGGTGCCCCACCGGACGACATCGCAAGGCGCCGCGCCGGGGCCGAGGCCGCCCACCGTCCGACCCCGGCGCACGTCCTCCTCCAGCGGCGTCAGACCGGCGGCGGGCGCGGGCAGGAGCGGGCGGGCTCCCCGCTCAGGCAGCTCCCCCCACCCCATATGGCCCGGCACCGGCCATGGCGTGCCCCGATCGCAGAGCAGGCGTGTGACCAAACGGAGAACGGCATCGCCAATCGGCCACAACCGCGCCGCGCCCCGAGGTGCCTCGGCGCCAGGCGTATCGTCGTCAGCACCGTGCTCCGACCGCTCGTGATCGGCGCCGCCGTCGTGGTCGCGGGCGTCGCTCTCGAAGCCCTCGGCGTCCGGGGCGCAGCCGCGCTTGCGCTTTCGTTGGTGACGATCCTGGCGTTCGCGCTCTACGTCGTCCCGTGGGTCCTCAAGCCACCGAAGCTCCGCGACCTCGCGATCATCGCCGGGCTCGTCGTGGCCGCAGTCCCGATCGCCCTCGTGCTCGACGCTCTCGGCGCGCCGCCGTGGATCGCCCTCCTGCTCCTTGCCGTCACCGCGACGGGGTACGTCCTCGTCAGCGAGCGCCGAACCCACCGTGGCGGACAACGCTGAGCCGCGCTCGGCGTGTCCACCACGTGTCCAAACGGTCGAAAAACACCCCTCCGCGGCAACTTGTGCCAATCCGGCACAAACCGCGAAAACCCCGATGCCAAGCGGAAAAACGCCGCCCCGGTCGATCGCGCAAAACCACCCCGGGTCGCCTGTCACGCCGGAGGTCGCGGGTTCGAGTCCCGTCGCTCCCGCTCCCAGTCTGGTAGGTCAGGGCGGTCGCCCGGTCGCCGAGGTTGTCGCGCTTGCGCAGCCTGCCGGGACCGTCGGCGGTGGCGACGGCTGTCGTGCCGTGGTACCCGCGTGACGACCAGCCCAGCGGGCGCCGGTCTGGCTCCTGACGAGGCGCCGTAGCCGCATTGTGCGGCTCTTGTCGAGCGCTATCGCTCGCGCTACGTTCCAACTGCCGCGCCGTGGACGGACCCCCGGACGGGAGCGGCGTGTTCGGCCGCCAGCCCCGCCAGCAGGGGACACCGTGAAGGAGCTACGCGAGGAGTCGAAGGGAACGCGACGGCGTCTGCTTCGCGCAGCGCTCGCGCTGCGCGGGCGGGAGGGCCGGCGCTCGAGGATCAGCGGCTCGGCGCTCGAGCCCCCGCTCGACGACCTGCTGCAGGAGCTGCTCGAGCAGATCGGCGACATCCTCGAGGCCGACACCGCGGTGATCCTGTTGCGCAACGGCACGAGCGAGGACGCAGCGGCGCGGACGCGCGAATGGCTCGAGCAGCACATCACCGAGAGCCTCCAGGCGCCGTCCGGGAGGGACGGGCGCGGCCGCGCCGCCCTGGTCATCGCCGACGTCCCGACGGCCGACGGCCTGGACCCCGCGCTGCGTGCCAACGGCGTCCAGTCGCTGCTGGCCGTGCCGCTGCTCATCGAGGAGCGCTACGTCGGGCTGCTCGTCGTCGGGAACTGCGCGCAGCGCTCGTTCAGCGAGGACGAGGCGCAGGTCCTCGAGGCGCTGGCCGATCGCGTCGCCGTCGAGCTGCAGCACGGCGGCGTCTTCGAGCACCACCGGCGCGAGTGGGCGCTGCAGCGCAGCCTGCTGCCCGAGAAGCTCCCGGCGATCCCGGGCATCTGGCTCACCGCGCGGTTCCTGCCGGCAAGTGCCCTGGCCGGCGTGGGCGGCGGCTGGTACGACGCGTTCCCGCTGCCGGACGGCCGGGTCGGCCTGGCGGTCGGCGACGTCGCCTGCCACGGCGCCAAGGCGGCGACGCTCATGGGCGAGCTGCGCAACGCGCTGCGCGCCTACGCGGTCGAGGGCGACCCGCCGGCGACGGTGGCCTCGAAGATGTGGCACTTCGTCGCGACGCTCGAGCGCGGCGAGATGGCGACGTTCCTCTACGCCCTCTACGACCCGTCGGCCGGCACCGTCAGGTTCTACAGCGCCGGGCATCCGCCACCCCTGTTCGTGCACGCCGACGGCAAGGTCACGTTCGGCGCGACCATCCCCGCGGCGCCGCTCGGCGTGGGCGGGCCGCCGCGCGACGCCGAGGCGATGGCGGAGCTGCCGGCCGGGACGACGATGCTGCTGTACACCGACGGGCTCGCCGAGCGGCCGGGCGAGCGGCTGGCCAGCCGCCGGGCGCGCATCGCCGAGTCGGCGGCCGGCGCCCAGGATCCCGACTCGCTGTGCTCGCAGCTCCTGGGCCGGCTCGTCGACGGAGACCGGCCCGACGACGACGTCGTGCTGCTCGCCGTGCAGGCGATGACGCCGCCTGAGGATGCGCTCCTGTGCACGGTCCCCGCAGTGGCCGAGGAGCTGCTGCCCCTGCGCCGCCAGCTGCGGCGCTGGCTGGCCGCGCGCGGCGCGAACGAGCGCGAGATCGCGGCCGTCACCCTCGCGACCCAGGAGGCGTGCGCGAACGCCGTCGAGCACGCGTACGGCCTCGCCGACGCGACGTTCCACCTCGCCGCCGTCCACCACGGCCCCACGATCGAGATCGTGGTGCGCGACCGCGGGAAGTGGCGGCCGCCGCGCGGCGAGAACCGCGGCCGCGGGATGGCGCTCATGCGCGCGCTCGTCGACGACGTCGAAGTCGTGCGCCACGACGGAGGGACCACGGTGCGCCTCGTGCGCACGCTGGAGAAGAGCGCCCCCGCGTGAACGTGACGCTGGCCGAGGAGCGCGGCGTGCCGATCGCGCACGTCGCCGGCGCCGTGGACCTCACGACCGCGGACGACCTGTCCGCGACCCTGCGCTCGGCGGTCCCCAACGCGGCGATGGGGCTCGTGCTCGACCTCACCGCGACCACGCACCTGGACAGCGCCGGGCTCCGCGTGCTCTTCGACGCGATCCGGCGGCTGGGCCGCCGCCAGCAGGAGCTCCGGGTCGTCGTCGACCCCGAGTCGCTCGTCGCCGACCTCGTCGCCGCGACGGACGTCGGCAGCTACGCCGGCGTCGACTTCGCGGTCGGCGATGCGGTGGAGCAGTTGGCGGTTGCGCCGATCTAGTGGACCCGTCCGTAAGTCCGACTTACGGACGCGCCCACTAGGCGGCGGGCGTGCGCTGGGCGGCGAGCGCCTTGAGCCCGGTGAAGAAGACCAGCAGCATGGTCCCGTAGAGATCGTCGTCGACGGCCTCGGGCTCGAGCAGCTGCTCGAGAGCGAAGCCGTTGGCCATCGCGCAAGTCATGAGCGCGATGTCCTCGTCAGGGATCGGCGGCGTGAAGCCATGGCGCTCGTCGGAGCGCGCGAAGGCGGCCGCCGTCGCCTCGCGCAGGCTGCGATAGCGCGTGACGAGCTCTTGGCGGAAGTCCTCGTTGCGTGACGCGTACGCGGCGAACTCGAAGAACAAGCGCTCCCACTCCGGGTCGGCGCGCAGGTGCTCCGTCAGGTCGGCGCCGGCCCGGCGCGTCTTCTCGGCGAGCGCATCGTCGCTGTCCAGGACCGCCTCGATCTCCTTGAGCCGCGCGGCGAAGCGCTCGTCGAGCATGGCCAGGAACAGCTCCTCCTTGGAGCGGAAGTTCGCGTAGAACGCGCCCTTGGTGAAGCCGGCCTCCTCCGCGACCTCGTCGATCGACGCCTGCTGCAGCCCGCGGCGCGAGAAGATCCGACCGGCGGCCTCGATCAGGCACGAGCGCGTATGGGCGCGGCGCTCGGCGCGCGACAACCGGGTCATGACGCCGCCCCCACCATGACCTCGGCGCCCCGCTCGGGGACGAGCGCGATGCTGCGGCGCGACACGCGCTCGCTGTCGGGGCGCACCGGGCGCAGCGGCGCCTGGGCGAGGATCGCCTGCAGCACGATCTTCATCTCCTGCAGCGCGAAGGCCGCCCCGAGGCAGCGCCGCACGCCGCCGCCGAACGGGATCCACGTGTACGTGCCGGCCGGCTGCTCGAGGAAGCGCTCGGGGCGGAAGGCGCGCGGCTCGGGGTAGATGTCCTCGCGCCGGTGGATGAGATGGATGCACGGCGCGGCGGTCGCGCCGGCGGGCAGGTTCCAGCCGCCGATCTCCATCGGCTCCTTCAGCTTGCGCGCGACGAGCGGGATGACCGGTCGCAGCCGCAGGGTCTCCTTGACGATGGCGTCCATGTACTCCTCGTCGCCCGAGCGGGCGCGCTCGAGCTTGTCGGGGTGGCGAAGCAGCCGCTCGACGGCCCAGCTGACCGCGGTGGCGGTCGTCTCGTGGCCGGCGACCAGCAGGGTCATCAGCTCGTCGCGCAGCTCGCGGTCGCTCATCGGCTCGCCGTCGTCGTGGCGGGCCTGGAGGAGCAGCGAGAGCACGTCGTCGCGCTCGCCGAGCAGCGGGTCCTCGCGCCGGCTGGCGATCTCGTCGAAGAGCAGGTCGTCGACCGGCTTGAGCACGCGGTGCAGCGCGGGCATCTCCGCGGCGCGCCGGGGCCCGACGAGCAGCAGGAACACCAGGTACGGGCCCGGCGCGACGAGCAGGTCGAGCGCCGCGCGCAGCCGGCGGCGCAGCTCGCGTTGGCGTTCGCCGCCCTCGAGGCCGAAGACCGTGCGGACGATCACCTCGAGCGTGACGTCCTGCATGCGCGGCGCGAGCGCGATCGGCTCGCCCGCCGGCCAGCCGGCGACCTCGCGCTCGGCGATCTCGCGCATCGTCTCGGCGTGGCGCGCCAGGCGCTCGCCGTGCAGCGGCGGCAGCATGAGCTTGCGCTGGCGCATGTGGGGGTCCTCGTCGAGCAGCAGCACCGAGTGCGAGCCGAGCACCGGCAGCAGCACGACGTTGGCCTCGCCGGCGTGCAGCAGGCGCGGGTCGCCGGTGAAGACCTGCCTGACCGCGTCCGGATCGGAGAGCAGGACCCACGTGCCCTCGTGGGCGATGCGCAGCGTGAAGGCGTCGCCGTAGCGCTCGCGGCAGCGCTCCATGAAGGCCATCGGGCGCTTGACCCAGCCGAGCGTCTGCACGGGGCGGGGGTAGGGCGGCCCGGGCGGCAGGCTCATGCGGCCTCCAGAACGCCGAACTGGCAGGCGCGCTCGGTGGCGACGTGCGCGGCGATCGGCCGGGAGAGGTTCTTGAGCCAATGCAGGCGACGCTCGCCGAGCTCGATCTTCGGCAGGCGGGCGGCGGCGGCGCGGGTCTGCTCCGAGACGAGGACCTCGCCGCCGCCGGCGGCCGAGCACAGCCGCGCGGCGACGTTGACGGTCGTTCCGTACCAGTCGTTGCCGCGGCAGACCGCGGGACCCGTGTGGACGCCCACGCGCACCGTCGGCAGGGGCGGCGGCGTCTCCGTCGCGCGGACGATGCAGAGTCCGAGGTCGATGGCTGCTCCGGCGTCGGAGCAGCGCAGCATCATCGCGTCGCCGATCGTCTTGACCTCGTCGGCGCCGTGGTCCTGCAGCAGCGCCCGCACGCGGTCGTAGAAGGCGAGCGCGACGTCCGCGGCGTGGTCGTCGCCCAGCTCTGCGGTCAGGGTGGTGAAGCCCACGAGGTCGGTGAAGATGAACGTGTGCTCCTCCATCCGCATACTGAACGGTACTCGCATACCGACCGGTATGTCAACGCGAACCTGCATGTCGCAAGGCGGTCTTGGGGATCCTGTTGGCGTGCCGTTCTTGGTCGGGCAGGGGACCGTGAACATGGCGCTGTCTCCGGAGCCCCGGAGCGCGCGCCTGGCTCGGGCTGCGCTCGTCAAGGCGGGCCTGGACCCGGACCTCGAGCACACGGTCGCGCTGCTTACCACTGAGCTGCTGGCCAACTGCATCAAGCACGCGGGCGACGTCGGCGACATCCACCTCGCGGCCACGATGCAGCCGGGGTTCGCGCGCGTCGAGATCCTCGATGCCGGGCCCGGCTTCAACCCGCAGGAGCGCAACGAGGGCTTCGGCCTGCGGCTCGTCGACAAGCTCGCCTCGCGCTGGGGCGTCGAGCGCGGGCGCGGCACGCTCGTGTGGTTCGAGGTCGACCGCCGCCGGCGGCGCTTCGGCCGCTGACCTGTCCGTCACAATCGCCGGCGTGCCGTGGGCGCGGCTGGCGACGGCGGGCGTGGCGACGGCGGCGATGCTCGCCTCCGCGCCCGCGCCTGCGCTCGCGCGCGCCGTCCCGGCAATCCGGACCGCCGGCCCGGCGGTGCTCGCCTGCCGCCCCGACTCGGCGGCGCGCATCCGCCGCAGCTGGGCCGGCCGCGGACCGCGGACGACCGCCACGCGCCGCGCGCTCTTGGCGCTGCTCGCGACCTGCCGCCACGCGCGGCTGCAGGCGGCCGTCGACGCCGCCGGCCCCGGCACGCGCGTCCTGGTGGCGCCCGGCGTCTACCGCGAGGCCGTCAGGATCCGCGGTCGCCGCCGCCAGCTCGAGGGGCTCGGGCGGCGGGCGCGCGACGTCGTCGTGCGGGGCGATCGCCGCGCGGACGACGTCATCCGCGCCGAGCACGCCGACGGCCTCGTCATCGCCAACCTCACCGCCGAGCAGGCCGCCGCGAGCGACGTGCACGTCGTGCGGACCGACGGCTTCCGGGCGCACCGGATCGTCGTCCGCTGGTCACAGCACGACGGCGTGCGCACCGACGATGCCGACCACGGGCTGCTCGACCGCGTCGAGGCGTACGGCAACGGCGCCGCCGGCCTGCACGCCGGCCCCGGCGCGGAGGGGCGCTGCAGCGGCGGGAGCGGGCTGGAGGTCCGCGCGGCCAACGCCTACGGCAACGTCCTCGGCCTGTGGGCCGCGGCCGGCGACGCGATCTGGGTCCATGGCTCGCGCTTCGCCGACAACGCGACTGGCGCCGTCTCCGAGCCGGTCGGACCGGCGACCCCACACGGCTGCTCGCGCTGGGAGCACGACTCGATCGCGGCCAACAACGCGGACCTCTTCGCCGGCGCAGCGGCCTGCCGGGCCGAGCCGTTCGCGCGCCGGCGGCCGGGCCTCGTGTGCCCCCGCGTGGCCACCCCCGTCGGCACCGGGCTCCTGTTGCGCGGCGTCAACGGCGCCCGCGTGCGCGCCAACGCGATCTACGGCAACTGGCGCGCCGGCGTGCGCCTGGCCTGGCTGCCGGCCGCGGCCCGCGGGCAGCGCGCTGCGACCCGGCAGTACGACACGTCCAACGCCAATCGCTTCGAGGGCAACCGCCTGGGCGTCCACCTCGACGGAGCGCGCGACGCCAACGGCACCGACCTCGTCTGGGACGGCGAGGGCGCGGGCAACTGCTGGTCGGCCAACGGCGGAGCCTCCGGCGCGACGCCGACCAGCGACCCGGCCACGCTTCCGTCGTGCCCGCGCGGCAGCCTGTTCGGCATGGGCGACGCGACGGCGCAGGCGCTCGAGGTGCCCTGCGCCGCGTGGGACCCGCAGCGCGCTCCCGACCCTCCCGGCTGCGACTGGCTCGCCGCGCCGGCCCCGCCGCCATGACCCGCGGTGCGCTCGTCGTCGCGCTCCTGGCCGTCGCCGTGGCGGCCCTCGGCCTGGCCGCGGCCGGCGACGGCGACGGCGACGCGCGCGCGGCGAGCGTGACCTGGGCGACCCCGCCGCGCCTCGTCACGCCCTCCGCGCTGCCCTCCGACGCCGTGCTCTACGGCGAGGTGCGCAACGACGGCCTGCGCGCCGTGACCCTCGGCAGCGCCGCCGTGCGGGTGCTCGACGCGCGCGGCCGGCGGCTCCCGGCGGTCGCCCGCTTCCTGCAGGCCTACGCGCCGGGCGCGGCCGGGCGGACCGTCACGCTGGCGCCAGGTCGCACCGCGCCGCTCACCGTCGCCTGGCACGGGCCCGGGGCGCGCCGCATCGTGCTCGGCCCGCTCACCCTCGCCGTCCCGCACTGACAGGACTCGGCCGCCGCGCCGCGAACGAGAGCCCGTGCAGCGCAGGGCGTTCCTGGCCGGCCTCGGCGCGCTCGCCGTGGCGGGCTGCGGCGGCGGCGGCGGGGGTCAGACCGCGCGCGAGCCGACGGAGACAGCGACCGGCGCCGGCGCGCGCCTGCCCGGCGCGCCCGACGACGCCGCGACGGTCGCGTACGTCCTCAAGCTCGAGCAGGTCGAGGCCGACCTGTACCGCCGCGCGGCCGACAGCGGGTTCTTCAAGGGCCGCGAGCTGGCCCTCATCCAGGCGCTGCGCGACGAGGAGGACGAGCACGTCGACATGCTCGCGGGCGCCCTGCACCGTCTCGGCGGCAAGGCGCCCGCGGCGCCCGAGACCCGGCTCGCGCTCGAGGACCGCGACGGCGTCCTGCGCGTCGCCGTGAGACTCGAGAACCTCGGGGCGGCCGCCTACCTGGGCCAGCTCGACCGGATCCGCGACCGCGACGTGCTCGCGACGCTGCTGTCGATCCACACGGTCGAGGCCCGCCACGCCACCGCGCTCAACCTCCTCCTCGGCAAGTCCCCGACCCCCAACGGCGCCTTCGGGCGCCCGGAGGACATGGCCACCGTGCTGCGCGTCCTGGACGTCTACCTCGCATGATCACCCGCCGCTCGCTCCTGCTCGCGCAAACGAGCGCCCAGAGCGGCGATGCCGGCGTGCTGGCCCTTCTGCTCGCCGTCGAGCACGCGCAGGTCGCGCTCTACGAGCACGCCGCCGGGCTGCCCTTCCACGGCCGCGTGGCCGAGCTCGCCGGCCGTTTCGGCGACGAGGAGCGCAAGCACGCCGACCGCCTGGGCAAGCTGGGCGCGCGCGGGTCCGAGAGCGCACCTCCGGTCTTCGACTTCGACAGCGAGTCGAAGTTCCTGCGCCTCGCGCAGCGCCTCGAGGGCCTGGCCGTCGGCGCCTACAACGGCGCGATCCCGCTCCTGGCCGACCCCGGCCTCAAGCGGGCCACCGCCGCGATCGTCCAGGTGGAGGCGCGCCACTCGGCCGCCGTGCGCGTCCTGCGCCGCAGCGAGCCCGCCCCGCGCGCGTTCGACCGCGCGTTCGAGCCGGCCCGTGCCGAGCGCGCGCTGGCCACGCTGCTGGGCGGTTGATCGGCCCCCCGAGGTGGGAGACTTGGGGTTCCGACCCACGAAACCGGAGCCTTCAGAACCATGTCCGACAACTCGTTCGACGCTCGCGCCAAGCTGCGCTCCGGCGACCGCGAGCTCGAGATCTTCCGTCTCGACGCGCTGCAGTCCAAGTTCGACGTCGCGCGGCTGCCGTTCTCGCTCAAGGTGCTGCTCGAGAACCTGCTGCGCACGGAGGGCAACGGCTCGGTCGGCCCCGAGGACATCGAGGCGCTCGCCAGTTGGGACGCGAAGGCCGAGCCGTCCAAGGAGATCGCCTTCACGCCCGCGCGCGTGCTCATGCAGGACTTCACCGGCGTGCCGGCCGTCGTCGACCTCGCGGTGATGCGCGACGCGATGGCGGACCTCGGCGGCGACGCCCAGAAGATCAACCCGCTCGTCCCGGCCGAGCTCGTCATCGACCACTCGGTGCAGGTCGACTTCTTCGCCTCCAAGGACGCCTTCCACCGCAACGCCGAGAAGGAGTTCGAGCGCAACCAGGAGCGCTACGCCTTCCTGCGCTGGGGCCAGGGGGCGTTCGACGACTTCAGCGTCGTGCCGCCCGACACGGGCATCGTCCACCAGGTCAACATCGAGTACCTCGCCCGCGTCGTCTTCGTCAACGACACGACCGGCCAGGCCTACCCCGACACGCTCGTCGGCACCGACTCGCACACGACGATGGTCAACGGCCTGGGCGTCCTCGGCTGGGGGGTGGGCGGCATCGAGGCCGAGGCGGCGATGCTCGGCCAGCCGATGTCGATGCTCATCCCGCAGGTCGTCGGCTTCAAGCTGTCGGGCGAGCTGCGCGAGGGCGCCACGGCGACCGATCTGGTCCTGACGGTGACCGAGATGCTGCGCGACAAGGGCGTCGTGGGACGTTTCGTCGAGTTCTACGGGCCGGGTGTGGCCAACCTGCCCCTCGCGGATCGCGCCACGATCGGCAACATGAGCCCCGAGTTCGGCTCGACCTGCGCGATCTTCCCGATCGACGCCGAGACGCTGCGCTACCTGGAGTTCACCGGACGTCCGAAGGATCAGGTGCGGCTCGTGGAGACCTACGCCAGGGAGCAGGGGCTCTGGCACGACGAGAGCAGCGAGGAGCCGACCTACTCCGACACGCTCGAGCTCGACCTCGGCGACGTCGAGCCGTCGCTGGCCGGCCCCAAGCGCCCGCAGGACCGCGTGCCGCTCGTCGACGCGCAGGCCGAGTTCCGCGAGGCGCTCGGGGACCTGCTGCCCGACGACGTCGAAGGTGACCGCAAGCCCGGCGTCCCGCCGCACGCCGACGCCGGCGAGGGCAACGGCACGCTGCTGTCGTTCCCGGCCTCCGACCCGCCGTCGTCGGTCGAGCCCGACGACGGGATGGGCGGCCCGCACCACGTGGGCCACGAGCACGCCGCGGTGGCCGAGCGGGTTTCCACCCGCGTGCCGGTCGAGCTCGCCGACGGCACGGACACCGAGCTCGACCACGGCCACGTCGTCATCGCCGCGATCACGTCGTGCACGAACACGTCGAACCCGAGCGTGATGATCGGCGCCGGCCTGCTGGCCAAGAAGGCCGCCGAGAGGGGCCTGCAGCGCAAGCCGTGGGTCAAGACGTCCCTGGCGCCGGGCTCGATGGTCGTCACCGAGTACTACGAGCGCTCGGGGCTCACCCAGTACCTCGACCAGCTCGGCTTCAACCTCGTCGGCTACGGCTGCACCACGTGCATCGGCAACTCGGGCCCGCTGCCCGACGAGATCTCCGAGGCCGTCAACGAGCACGACCTCGCGGTCGTCTCGGTGCTCAGCGGCAACCGCAACTTCGAGGGCCGCATCAACCCCGACGTGAAGATGAACTACCTGGCCTCGCCGCCGCTGTGCGTCGCGTACGCGCTGGCGGGAACGATGGACTGGGACCCCTACCACGATCCGTTCCCCGGCACCGACGTGCACCTGCAGGACATCTGGCCGACCTCGCAGGAAGTCGCCGAGGTCGTCGAGCAGGCGGTGCAGGCGGACATGTTCCACAGCTCCTACGCCGACGTCTTCAAGGGCGACGAGCGCTGGAACTCGCTCGACGTGCCGACCGGCGAGCGCTTCGTGTGGGCCGACGAGTCGACCTACGTGCGCAAGCCCCCGTTCTTCGAGGAGCTCCCCGACGAGCCGGTGCCCGTCGAGGACCTCAGCGGCGCCCGCGTGCTGGCCAAGCTCGGCGACAGCGTGACGACCGACCACATCTCGCCGGCGGGCTCGATCAAGAAGGACTCGCCGGCGGGGCGCTACCTGCAGGAGCACGGTGTCCAGCCCAAGGACTTCAACTCCTACGGCTCGCGGCGCGGCAACCACGAGGTGATGATGCGCGGCACGTTCGCCAACATCCGCCTGCGCAATCAGCTCGCGCCCGGCACCGAGGGCGGCTGGACCGTGCTGCTGCCACAGGACGAGGCGCTGACGATCTACGACGCATCCGTGCGTTACCGTGAGGCGGGCGTGCCGCTGGTGATCATCGCGGGGAAGGAATATGGCTCGGGATCGTCTCGTGACTGGGCGGCGAAAGGCACGCTGCTCCTCGGCGTGAAAGCGGTGCTGGCCGAGAGCTTCGAGCGCATCCATCGCAGC
>DASXRF010000151.1:0-9180 GCA_036506755.1 Solirubrobacteraceae bacterium
GCTCGGAGGGGACCAGCCCGACGAAGCTCATGAACTCCTCGGCGCGCCCGAAGCGGCCGAAGTCGCCGATCTCGCAGACCAGCCCGACGGCGGTCAACGTGTCGACGCCGCGCAGGCAGCGCAGCCGGGCGACCAGCGGCGCCCACTCGCCCTCGACGGCCAGCGCGGCGATCTGGCGCTGGAGGACCGCGATGCGCGCGTCGACGAGATCCAACGCGTGCACGTAGGTGTCAAAGGCCAGCTGCTCGGCGAGGCGCTCGAAGCGCTGATCGCCCAGCCACTTGCGGCGCTTGACGCCCCACGACCGGCCCGGTATCCGCCGCTCGTGACGCAGCAAGAACTTGGAGGTGCGATGGCGATCGCGCATCCGATCCAGCCGCGCGTCCTCGCGCGCCCCGACCAAATCACGCAGCGCCTCGAGCTCGACCCCGGGTACCCAGATCGCCTCCAACAACCCGCCGGCGTGCAACCGCGCGAGCCGGCGCGCGTCGCGACGATCGGTCTTGACCCGATCGCCCGGCCGCGCCGGCACCGACCCCGGCGCCACCACCTCACAGGCGATCCCCCGCGCGACCAGATGGCGGTACAACCCGAACCCCGTCGGCCCCGCCTCATAACAGACCCGCGCCCCCGGCCAGCGCGACACCGACCGCGCCACCGCCTCGACGTCGTAGGGCAACGTCCGCTCGTCGAGCAACTCGTCGGCGTGCACCGCCGCCAGACGGACCGACGACTTGTGCACGTCCAGACCGACCGCAACCGCGGTAGCGTCCACCATGGTCGGCGACCTCCGTATGTGGCTCTACCGCGGCCACCCCGCGGCAACCCACTGGAGTGCCCCCGGTTTGGTGGACACCTGAACGCTTGCGCCGCAAGGCGCAGCAGGAAGGATGTCCGCAGTGCCCAAGACGAGGCCTCCGTATCCCGAGGAGTTTCGCCGCGACGCGGTCGGGTTGGTCCGTTCCGGCCGCTCGATCCGCGATGTCGCCGAGAGCGTGGGCGTCTCGCAGCAGACGCTGCGCAACTGGGTCAAGCAGACGCAGCTTGACCTGCACGAGCGCGACGACGGACTGACCACCAGCGAGCGCGAGGAGCTCAGAGAGCTTCGCAAGCGCGTCCGGCGGCTCGAGCAGGAGCGCGAGATCCTCAAGCGTGCCGCGGCCTTCTTCGCGAGGGAGACCGAGACCCGGTGACCTTGTTCCGGATCATCTCGGCGGAGAAGGCCCGCTTCCCGGTCTCCCTGCTGTGCGACGTGCTCGACGTTTGTGCGGCATGCATCACCCAAGCCGCTGGGCCAGGCCTGACGCCCGGTCGATCGGCCGATCGACAGCTGCGCGGATCATCGCCTCCTCGCCGACGACGAGGAGCCGGGCTCTGGCTCGGGTGACGCCGGTGTAGAGGAGCTCGCGCGTGAGGATCCGCGAGCGTGGGTCCGGCAGCAGCACCGCGACGGTGTCGAACTGCGAGCCCTGGCTCTTGTGGATCGTCATGGCGTGCACCGTCTCGACGTCCCCGAGGCGCGCCGGACTGAGTTCCAGGCGCTCGGGACGTCGCTCGAAGACGACCGCGCGGTGGTCGCTGCGCTGGACGACGACTCCGAGGTCGCCGTTGAAGACGCCGAGCGAGGCGTCGTTGGCGGTGACCAGGACGGGTCGTCCGACATACCACTCGTCGTCGCGGTCGCGCGCGGGTGTGGTCCACTGTTCGACCTGGCGGTTCCACCAGGTGACGCCGTACGGGCCGCGGCGATGGGCGAGCAGCAGCCGGAAGGACGAGACCGCCGCCAGCGCGGCGGCGTCGTCGCCTTCCTGCGCGGCGGCGCGAACGGCTGCGGCGGTCGACGTCGCCAGATCCCGGACCATGGCGAGGTTGGCGTCGAGCGCCGCTGGGTCGGCGTCGGTCCAGTGCACGTCGTCGGGATGGGAGCGCAGGACGTCGATGACGCGATCGGCGTTGCCGTCGTGGATCGCCGCGGCCAGGGCGGCGATGCCGCCACGGAAGCGACGCACGTCGGTGAGGGTGACCGTGACCGGGCGCAGCGATGCCCCGGCGGGAGCGGAGGCGTGGACGAGGTCGCCGAGCACCGTTCCGGCCTCGACGGAGGCGAGCTGGCCGGGGTCGCCGACGAGCAGGAGCCGGGCATCGGTGCGCAGCGCTTCCAGGAGCCGCGCCATCAGGGTCAGCGACACCATGCTGGTCTCGTCGACGACGACGAGGTCGTGCGGTAGCCGGTTCGTCCGGTCGTGACGGAAGCGGCTCGCTGACTCCGGGCGCCAGCCGAGAAGGCGGTGCAGGGTGGAGGCCTGCAGACGGGCCACCGCCTCGCGCACCGGCGGCGCGAGCGCGTCGCCCACCTTCCCGAGGTCTTCGGCGATCGCCTCGGTGAGCCGGGCCGCCGCCTTCCCGGTCGGTGCCGCGAGCGCGATGAGGGGGATCGGCCGCCCGGTCGCGAGCGCCTGCTCGACGTGCAGCGCGACGATGCGTGCGACGGTGGTCGTCTTGCCGGTTCCGGGCCCGCCGGCCAGGATGGCTAGCCGGTTGCGGATCGCGACGCCGGCGGCGTCGCGCTGGCGCCCGGGCTCGGCGAACAGCCGGTCGAGCCCGTCGGCGAGGGTGGCCTCCTCGACCGCCATCGGGCCGTTGGAGAGCAAGCGGCGCAGGTCGGCGGCGATCTGGCATTCGTCGCGCCAGTAGCGGTCCAGGTAGAGCAGCGAGCCCTCGAGCACCAGCGGCGCGCCATCACCCACCAACGGGCTGTCGCCCACCGCGGTCGCCCACGCCTCCGCGTCGGGCCACGGCAGCGCCGCGGGATCGAGGAGGGCGTCCTCGTCCGCCGCCGCCCGGTCGGCGATCGTCGACAGGTCGACGCACGTGTGGCCGGTGCGCGGGGCGCGGACCGCCAGGGCCACGGCGAGCAGCGTCGCGTCGTCGACGCCACCCGCCAGACGCGCGAGCAGCGCCGCGACGTGCGCGTCGGCGCTCGCCACGATCCCCGCGGCCGCGAACGGCGCCAGCGGGGCCGGCGAGCGGCGCGGGAAGCGCGCCGCATACGCATCGACGGTCGGCGTCGCGCTCATCCGTCGAACGCTCCGCTCAGCGCGTCCAGCAGCGCGCCCGACGGGCGCCACGCCACCACGCCGTCCCCGAGCTCGGCGCCGGGCCGCAGCCCGCGCACGAAGACGTACGCCGCGCCCGCGAGGTCGCGGTCGGCGTCGTAGCCGGGCAGCCGCGCGCGCAGGTGGCGGTGCAGGGCCACGAGATAAATGAGCGCCTGCAGGACGTAGTGCTTGTCCTGCATCTCGGCGAGCATCGCCGCGTGCCCGTAGCTCGCCAGTCGGTTGGTCTTGTAGTCGAGCAGCGCGAACCGCCACCGGTCGTCGTCACCGCGCCAGCGGCACACGAGGTCGATGCTGCCGGTGAGGAAGCCGCGGAACGACCAGCCGAGGCCCGGGGTGGCGAGGACGTCCGCGTACGGGCGCAGCGGGTCGTCGGGCCCGAAGTGCTCGTGGAGCACGGCGGCGAGTCGTCCCAGCGTCACGCTGCCCGCCGGCAGGTCGCCGCCTGCGAGCGGCAGCTCGAAGGTCACCTCGTCGAGGCGGTCCGCGGGCGCGATCGCGGTGAGCGCGCGGCCGTCGAGCACCGGCCCGATCGGCATGTCGAGCGCGGTGGCCAGGCCGGTCGCGACGTCTGCGAGCGGTCCCAGGTCGGTGCCGGTCCGGGCCGTCGCGGCCTGCAGGTGCGCGAGCAGCTCGGCGTGCAGGTCGTGCGCCGTGAAGTCGGCCTGCTCGAGCACGCGGTGGATGACGGTGCCGACGTCGCGTCCCGCGGGCATCGCCTGCAGCACCGCGGCTCCGTCGGGAACGGCGCGCTCGTCCTCGTCGGCGAGCGGCTCGTCGGCGAGCAGGTCGTCCTCGGCCTCGCTGCCCACCGGCACGCGGTGCTCCTTGGCGCCGGCCGCCAGCGCCGAGTAGGACGTGCGGCGCCACGCGCGGTCGAGCGTGCGATCGAACTCGCGGGCCTCGAGGCCGGACTCTGGCTCGGTGTCGGGCTCGAATGGGGTCGGCTCGCCCCACCGCGCGGTGTCGACGCTCATGCGGCCCGGCGCGCGCGCGGCGACCTCGCGCAACGCGTCGCTGATCGCGTCGTCCGACGGCGTGGCGGCCAGCCCGAGACCGACCGCGCCGCTCTCGTCGCGGTCGAGCAGCAGGCGCGTGAGCGGCGCGCTCGCGGCCGCGTGCGCGCCCGCCCACCACATGACCGCCTGATGCCGCGCGCGCGTCAGCGCGACGTAAAGCAGTCGGAGGTCCTCGCCGCGCTCCTCGGCGATCTGTGCGGCGAAGTGACGCTGGTAGTCGCTCCCGAGCAGGCCGACGTCGAGCCGGCGCTCCGCGTTCTCGTCGTGGAAGGCCGCAGGCGTGCCACTGCGCGGCGTGACGATGTCCCACAGGTCGGGGAGGTAGACGATCGGGAACTCGAGCCCTTTGGCGCGATGGACTGTGAGCACCTGAACGGCGAGGTGGTCGGACTCCAGCCGCCGCGCGCGATCTTGGTCCTCGTCACCGGCGCGGGCCTCGGCGATGCGCCGGCGCAGCCATGTGGCCAGTGCCGTCGCCCCGAGCCCGTCGGCGGTGCCCGCGCGGTGCAGGAGCTCGGCGACATGGCGCAGGTCGGTCAGCGCGCGCTCGCCGCCGGCGGTGGCGAGCACGCGGGCCGGGAGCTGCTCGCCGATCGTGATCGTCTCCGCCAGCGCGGCCATGCCCTGCGTGCGCAGCACGCGTGCCCAGCGGTGGAGGCGCCCGTGGATCTCCTCGAGGTCGGCCGGGGTGGCGGTCGCCAGCCGCTGCGCGTCCCAGCCGAGGAACGGGGTCAGCGCGGCGAGGCGCGCGCCGCCCTCGTAGCCGGGCCGCTCGAGCGCCTGGAGCAGGTGCAGCCACTGCTGGGCGGCCGTGGTCTCGAACACGCTGCCGGCGCCGGCGAGCACGGCCGGGACGCGAAGCCGTGCGAGCGCGGCATGCACCCGGTGGGCGTTCTGCGTCTTGCGGCAGAGGATGGCGACGTCGCCGGGGCGCAGCGGTCGGCGCTCGCCGGCGTCCTCGATCTCGGCGCCGGACGCGAGCAGCTTGCGCACGTCGCGCGCGCAGTCCTCGGCGACGAAGTCGCGCGCGCTGTCGACCTGGATGACGTCCGTCCTCGCGGTGCGGACGATCTGCGGCGCGTAGCGGTCGACGACCCGCACGCGCAGCGCCGCCTGGTCCGGCGCTCCGTGCAGCCGCCGCGCGCCGTAGTGCGCGCGGACCGTCCGGTAGGTGATGAGCTCGTCACCGAGCTGCGATCCGCCGAGGAGCGCGTCGTGGGCGTCAATCAGGTCCTGGTCCGAGCGCCAGTTCTTCTCCAGGGTGTGCAGCGCGTCGGCGCGCCGCAGCGCCTTTAGGTAGGCGAACACGTCGGCGCCGCGGAAGGCGTAGATCGCCTGCTTCGGGTCGCCGATCAGCACGAGGCGCCGTCCGCTGCCCGCGAACGCGCGCTCGAGCACCTCCCACTGCAGCGGGTCGGTGTCCTGGAACTCGTCGACGAGGACGAGATCCCACCGGTCGCGCAGTCGGGCGCACAGCGCCTCGCCGCCCTCCGTCGCCAGGGCGTCGCGCAGGCGGACGAGGAGGTCGTCGAAGGTCAGCAGCCGGGCGCGGCGCTTGCGCGCATCAAGCTCGCTCCGGGCCACCGTCGCGAGCCGCGCGCGGGTCTCCGCGTAGTCATCGAGCCGTCCCGTGTCCGGCGGCAGCACGTCGACTCCCGGCAGCCCGACCGCCGCCTTCACGACGTCGCGCGCCTGGGCGAGTCCGAACATCGGCGGGCGCGTGCGGAAGCGGCGGAGGTAGAGGTCCAGCACGACCTGCTCGCGCAGGTCGTCGACCTCCTCGACGACCGTGTGGTCGGGATCGAGGTCGCCGGCGACGCCGAGCGTGCCGAGGACCGCCTGGCAGAAGCCGTGCAGGGTCACGATCGTCGCCGCGTCGAAGTCGGCCAGCGCGCGGCGCAGGCGCCCGCAGCGGCCGCGGACCTCGTCGGGGGTGCCGGCGGCCAGCAGCGCGTCGATCTCGTCACCCTCGTGCGCGCGCCCTTCCCGCAGGAGCCGCTCCGAGCGCGCGAACCGCTCGCGGATGCGCTCGCGCAGCTCGCCCGTCGCTGCCCGCGTGAACGTCACCGCGAGCAGCCGCTCGAGCGGCATCTCCTCGAGCGCGACGGCGCGCGTCGCCAGCGCGGCGATCGCGTAGGTCTTGCCCGTGCCGGCGCTCGCCTCGAGGACGGTGACGCCCTCGGCGAGCGGCGCGGTCGGGTCGAACGCGGTCGGCTGCGAGGTCACGTCCGCGCCCACTGCCGCGGCCCCTCCCACAGCCGGGTCGCGAGGTGTGCGAAGTGCGCGTCCGAGCCCGTCGGCGCACGGGTCCACAGCTCGTCGAACGTCAGGACGTCGCCGAAGGCGAAGACGTGCTCGGGATCCTTGTCCTCCTTCGGGTAGTTGAAGCCCGACGTCCACGCCTTCGCGGCCGCGTCCATCGCCGCTCCGTCACCGCGGGGAAGGGCGTTGACGTAGGCGGCGGCGGTCTCGCACGCCAGCGGCAGCGGCTCACGCAGCCCGCGGTCGCGCAGCTCGGCCAGCACGGCGAGCTGCTCGAGCGCCCACGATCGGAGATCGCGCTCGTCCGGCACGGCGAAGACGGCGACGGCGCCGCCCTCGCCGCGACGACCGACGACGATCGCGCGCCGCACCGGCTCGCCGGCGGCGACGAGCGCCAGCAGCCGCACCCACGCCGCGAGGCGGTGCTTGGCCCGCAGCGTCCCGTACGAGACCGTCTGCAGCGTGTCGCCGGCCACGCCGCTGACCGTCCCGGCGAGGGCGCGGCCGTCGGGGAGCTCGACGCGCACGTCGCGAGATTCCGAGACGCCCGGGCCGGGCAGGGCGTCCGTGGCCAGCTGCGCGATCGCCCCCACGCACGGGCGGACCTCGCTCAGGACGGCGTCCTGCAGCCTGCCGGCGGGCGGCAGCGGCCCGCGCGCCCGCTCGGCCGCGAGGACGTCGTCCTCGGCTCTTCCGGCGAGCCGAGCGCGCAGCAGGCGGTCGCCGAGCGCGTACTTCGCGAGGCCGTCGGCCTCGAGGGTCAGCTCGTCGGCGACCTCCTCGGGCAGGTCGCTGATGCGCACACCGAGGCGCTGGCGCAGGAAGGCCTTGACCGGATGCTCGACGAAGCGTGCGAGGTCGTCGAGCGCGATCGTCTCCTCGGTGTGCGGCGGCAGCGGCGCGGCGAGCAGCTGCGCCGCCGGAGCCTCGCCGACGCACAGGGCCACAGCGCCGTCGCGCATGCGGCGGTCGAAGCTCCACGGCGCCTCGGCGCGGAAGTTCCACGGATCGAACGGCTGCAGCGGGTGCCGCGTGACGACGTCGCGGCGAGCCTGCACGCCCGCCGCCTGCTCCACGGCGTCGAGCAGCTCGGTGACCGGCACCGCGGGCGGCCGCTCCGCGTTCGTCCGCTCGTCGTTGCCGGTGTAGGTGACCACCAGCGTCTCCGTCGCGGCCATGAGCGCGTCGAGCAGGAGCTGGCGGTCCTCGCTGCGCGGGTCGCGCTCGCCGATGCACGGATCGCGCAGGAGCAGGTCGTCGCCGTCGCGCGCGGGCGCGCGCGGGAACGCGCCGTCATCGAGGCCGAGCAGGCAAACGACGCGGTGGGGCACGGACCGCATCGGCAGCAGCGTGCAGACGGTGAGCGCACCGGTACGGAAGTTGGCGCGCGTCGCGCGGCCGGCGAGCCGGTCGGCGAGCAGCTCGCGGACCTCAGCCGGCGTCACGTCGACGTCCGCGGCACCCGCCTCGCGCGTCAGGTCGTCCAGGACGCGGTGCAGCTCCGCGCGCTGCCAGGCGTCGCGCGGCGCGACGTCAGCGATGGCATCGGCCACGTCGGCGAGCGCGGCCGCCCACGCGGACATCGGCTGGGCGACGCCGAGCCGGTCGCGGGCGTCGTCGAGCCGGTCGAGCAGCTCGGCGAAGCGCCCCGCGAGGTCGATCGCGCCCGAGTCGACGTCATCGAGCGGCAGGGTGCCGTGCCACAGGCGCCCGCCGTCCTCGGCGACCGCCGCCCCGAGCAGCATCCGGTCCAGGCCTGCGCGCCACGTGCCCTCGGGCACCACGTCGAGCCGGAACGGCGCGCGGTGCGCTGCCTCGAGCCCCCACCGTGTGCCCGTGTCGGCGACCCAGCGCTCGAGGCGGCCCAGGTCGTCGTCGTCGAGCCCGAAGCGCCGGCGGACCGGCTCGCGGTCGGCGAGGTCGAGCACGGCGGACGCGGCCATCCGGCCGGCGAGGAGCTCCAGCAGCGCGCTGACCGTGCTCAGCACAGGATTCGTCTGCCGGACCGCGCGGTCGGCGAGCCGGACCCGGAAGCCGGCGGGGCGGTCGCCGTTTTCGTCCTCGTGAGCGTCCTGTTCAACGCGCCCCGCGCCGAACGTCGCCGAGATCAGCGGCGCGAAGTCCTCGATGTCCGGGCACATGACGACGATGTCGCGCGGCTCGAGCGTCGGATCGTCCGCGAGGAGGCCGAGAACGCAGTCGCGCAGGACCTCGACCTGACGCGCGCGACCGTGGCAGGCATGGATCTGGACGCTGCGATCGACGTCCGGCACCGGCTCCGGACGCTCCGGCGGGGCGTCGTCGCGCACCTGGCGCTGCAGACGGCCCAGCAGCGTCGCGGCCGGCGCCTCGACGGGGTGGTGGTCGGCGGGCGTCGCGCTGCCGAGGAGGAGCTGGAGCTCGCGCACGTCGCGCCCCCAGGAAGCCAGCAGCGGGTGGCGCGCCACCGTGAGTGTGGGGTCGTCCCGCCGGCGCCGCACGTCCGGCGCCTGCGCGGCGAGGCGGTCCCACAGCACGGGGGAGGGGTGGAGCAGCAGCAGGTGCAGGTCGCGACGGTCGGCGACCGCGCGGACGATCTCCAGGTCCGCCGCCGGCAGGCGGGTGATGCCGAACAGGCTCAGCCGGTCCGGCAGGTCGACGAGCCCGGGCTCGGAGCGCAGGCGAGCACAGGCGGCCTGGGTCCGCGCCGCCGGATGGGGGACCTCGCCGAGCCGCTCGCGCAGCAGGTTCCACAGGCGGGCCTGCCACGCGAGGTCGACCGGGAGCGGGCGGCCGTCCTCGTC
>DASXRF010000152.1:0-1920 GCA_036506755.1 Solirubrobacteraceae bacterium
TGAACCAGCGGGCCGTGCCCGCAGGCGGCGGGAACCCCTCGCGCAGCGTGAGGCTCCCGCCGCTCTCATTTTTGGAGTCGCATCTGTGAGCGAGGAGCTCACCTCGGCGGAGGTAGCGCGGCGCGTCGGCGTGACGCCGCAGACGCTGCGCCGCTGGCAGCGCGCCGGCCTCATCCCGCAGAGCGCCAACGACGGCTGGACGGCGGAGGCCGCGGCGCAGGCGCGCCTGGTCGCGCGGCTGCGCGACCGCGGCCACTCGCTGGACGAGATCCGCAAGGCGACCGAGTCCGGCAAGCTCGCCTTCGGCTACATCGAGGACCTCTTCCCGCACCCCGACGAGGCGATCACCATCAAGGTGGCGGCCAAGGAGACCGGACTCGAGCCCGAGCTGATCCGGCGGATCTTCGCGACGATCGGCTTCCCCCCGCGCGCGGTGGAGCACCTCAGCCAGGACGACCTCCAGTACCTGCGCTACGCCTCCGCGGTCCTCACCGCCGGATTCCCGCTCGTGGCCTTCCTGCAGCTCGTGCGCGTCTACGGCCAGGCGCTGGCGCAGATCAGCGACGCCGAGGTGCGCCTGTTCCACCTCTACGTGCACGAGCCGCTGATGCGCGACGGCGTCGACGGCCTCGAGATCGCCGAGGAGATGGAGGGCCTGGCGCGCGAGCTGCTCCCGCTCGCCTCGCCGATCATGGACTACGTCCACCAGCGCTTCCTCGCACACTTCCTCGAGCAGGACGTGATCGGCCACATGGAGGCCGAGCTCGGCGGGGGCGACGAGCGCCAGCTCGGGCGCCTGCGCGTGGCCATCGCCTTCGCCGACCTCGCGGGCTACACGAAGATGACCGAGGAGCAGGGCGACGAGGAGGCCGTCAGCGCGGTCGAGCGCTTCATCGAGGCCGTCGAGGCGACGCTGCCCGAGGACGCGCGGATCATCAAGACGATCGGCGACGAGGTGATGATCGTCGGCAACGACGTGGGCAGCTTGACCGACTGGGCGGTGGGCTTCCAGGGCCTGTACGACCAGCGGCCCCAGCCGCGGATCGGCGTCCACTACGGCGAGACCGTCTACCGCGACGGCGACTACTACGGGCGCGAGGTCAACCTCGCCGCGCGCGTCGCCGCGCGCGCCGCGGGCGCCGAGGTGCTCGTGACCCGTTCGGTCGTCGAGCACTCCGGGCCGCACCTCGAGTTCGACCTGATCGGCGAGGTGCGGCTGAAGGGCTTCTCCGAGCCGACCGAGCTGTTCCTCGCGCGCCTGCGCGATGAGTGACCTGCTCGAACGCGTGCGCGCGACCGGGCTGCTCGGGCCCGGGCGCCCCGTCGTCGTGCTGCTCTCGGGCGGGCGCGACTCGGTGTGCCTGCTCGACGTCGCGGTGGCGCTCAGCGCGCCGGCGAGCGCGCTGCACGTCAACTACGGCCTGCGCGACGACGCCGGCGAGGACGAGGCGCTGTGCCGCGCGCTGTGCGAGCGCCTCGGGGTGGAGCTGGCGGTGCGGCGCCCGCTCAGGCCCGAGGGCAACCTCCAGGCGTGGGCGCGCGACGTCCGCTACGCCGAGGCGGCCGCGCTGGCGCTCGCGCGCGGGGGAGACGTCGCCGCGGGCCACACGGCCACCGACCAGGCCGAGACGGTGCTCTACCGCCTGGCCGCCTCGCCGGGCCGCCGCGCGCTGCTCGGCATGCCCGCGCGATCCGGGCGGCTCGTGCGCCCGCTGCTGGCCGCGGGCGCGACGCGCGAGGAGACCGCCGCGTGGTGCACCGCCCGCGGCCTGGCCTGGCGCGAGGACGCGACCAACGAGTCCGAGCGCTTCGCGCGCGGGCGCGTGCGGGCGAGCCTGGTGCCGGCGCTGCGCGCGATCCACCCGGCGGCCGAGGGCAACGTCGTGCGGACCGCCGCGCTGCTGCGCGACGAGGCAGCGG
>DASXRF010000153.1:0-6359 GCA_036506755.1 Solirubrobacteraceae bacterium
GAGCAGCCGTCGCAGGACGGCGGCGCCCACCGCGAAGTTCTCGTAGAGCACGAGGACGCTGATGCCGGGATCGAGCATGCAGCGGAGTATCGGGGCCGGGGCCCGGGACGGGAACGGGAGAACCGCGTGTCGTGCACTGCGACAACCGCGCAACGTGGCTGCGCGCGCGCGCAGCCTCGGCTGCGACCTAGGTCAGCGCGTGCTCCATCGCCCAGCGCGTCAGCTCGGCGCGGCGGCGCAGGCCCGTCTTCTCGCGGATGCGGGTCAGATGGTTCTGCACCGTGCGCGGCGAGATGTACAGCCGCTCGGCGATCTCCTTGTCGGTACACCCGCCGGCGACGAGCCGCAGGATCTCATGCTCGCGCTCGCCCAGCAGCGGGCGGACGTTCGAGGCCTCGCCGCGCGACGCGCGGGAGTACTCCTTGAGCAGGTGACCCGCGAGCATCGGCGAGATGACCGAGCCGCCGCCGTAGACCGTGATGACGGCCTGGCGAAGCTCCTCGCGCGTCGAGCGCTTGGTCAGGTAGCCCGCCGCGCCGGCGGCGACCGCGTCGAGCAGCGGCTGCGCCTTCTCGGTGGCCGTGACGACCAGCACCTTGGCCTCGGGTGACTCGCTGCGGAGCCGCTCGAGCACCGTCATGCCCCCCATCTCCGGCATCCGAAGGTCGAGGATCACCACGTCGGGCTGCAGCTCGCGCGCCAGGCGCAGGCCGTCCTCGCCGTTGTCGGCCTGGCCCACGATGGTCAGGCCCGGATCCGCCTGCAGCGCAGCCGCGAAGCCTTCGCGGATCAGCGGAAAATCGTCGATGAGCAGGATTCTGATGTTCATGCGTCCCCCCAGGAAGCGCCCCCGGTGAGGAGTCTCCCCGAGTCGTTAGGCGCGTGTCAACGGTCCTGGCGCCGTGAGGCATCCAACATCTGTCCGGTCTCGTGCAGAAATCCGGAGATGTCCGATGCAGGCAGGGCTTTTCCGAACAAAAAGCCCTGCGCCAGGTCACAGCCGAGCCCGGTCAGCGCGGCGACGTGCTGCGGTCGCTCGACGCCCTCGGCGATCACCGTCAGTCCGAGCGCGTGCGACAGGCTGATCAGGGCCGAGACGATGCGCTCGTTGTCGGGCTCGTCGAGGTTGACGATGAACGAGCGGTCGATCTTCAGCAGGTCGATGGGCAGGCGGCTGAGGTAGGCCAGCGACGAGTAGCCGGTCCCGAAGTCGTCGATGCCGACCTGCACGCCGAGCCGCTTGAGCTCGACCAGCGTCGCCAGGGTCGCGGCCGGGTCGCGCATCATCGTCGTCTCGGTCACCTCGAAGCACAGCTCGGCCGGGTCGACGCGGGACGCGGCGAGCACCGAGGTGACGGCCTCCACGAGGTCGGGCTGCGTGAGCTGCAGGACCGAGAGGTTGACCGAGACCTTCAGCGCGGCGTCGGGGCGCTGCTCGCTCCAGCGCCGGCTCTGGCCGCACGCCTGCTCGAGCACCCATGCCCCGATCGCGGTGATCAGGCCGGTCTCCTCGGCGAGCGGCACGAACTCCAGCGGGCCGATCAGGCCGCGCGTCGGGTGCTGCCAGCGCACGAGCGCCTCGACGCCGGCGAGCAGGCCGTCCGTGCAGCTGACCTGCGGCTGGTAGAGCAGGCGCAGCTCGTCGCGCTCGATCGCGCGGTAGAGGTCGTGCTCCATCTCCAGCCGGCGCAGGGCGCGGCGCTGCATGTCGGAGTCGAACAGCTCCCAGCGCGAGCCGCCGTGCTCCTTGGCGCGGTCGAGCGCGACCTCGGCGCTGCGCACGAGGTCCTCGGCGGTGCCCCGGCCGCCGTGGCGCGAGAGCGCGATGCCGACGCTCGCCGAGACGAACACCTCGCGCCCGGCGATGACCACCGGGTCGGCGAGCGCCTGCGCGATCCGCTCGGCGATCTGGCCGACGTCGTGCTCGCCGTCGACGCCGTCGCAGACGACCGCGAACTCGTCGCCGCCGAAGCGCCCGACGGTGTCGCCCGGCCGCATGATCTCCTCGAGCGCCTGCGCCGTCTCGATGAGGATCCGGTCGCCGGCGCCGTGGCCGAGGCTGTCGTTGATGAGCTTGAAGCGGTCGATGTCGACAAACAGCGCGGCGACGCTCGCCTTGGTGCCTTCGGCGCGGCGCAGGGCCAGCTCGAGGTGGTCGAGCAGCAGCAGGCGGTTGGGCAGGCCGGTCAGCGAGTCGTGCAGGGCCTGGTAGTCGAGCTGGCGCTCGAAGCGCGCGCGCTCGACCGCGTAGCGGACCGCGCGCCCGATGAGCTGCCCGTCGCACTCGGCCTTGAGCAGGTAGTCCTGCGCGCCGGCCTGCATCGCCTCGAGCCCGGCGATCTCGTCGTCGAGCGAGGTCAGCACGACGATCGGCACGTCGGGGGCCGCGTCGCGCAGGGCGCCGATCGACTCCAGCCCGCGGCTGTCGGGCAGGCGCAGGTCGAGCAGGACGCAGTCGGGCGGCACGTCGCGAACGATGCGCATCGCCTCGTCGAGCGTGTCGCAGCGCCGCAGGGCGAACGCGTCGCCCCAGGAGTAGCGCATCTGCTCGGTGAGCAGGTCGCCGTAGGACGGGTCGTCCTCGACCAGGAGGACGTCGACGCGCCGGGCGAAGCGACCGCCGACCGTCCCGGGGCGGCGGGCGCGGCGCGCGATCAGCGCGCCGGAGCGCAGCGGGTCGAAGTCGTGCTCGTGGTCCGGGCTCACGGCGCCGGCGGGCGGTCGGGGACGGTGAAGTGCGCGACGGTCCCGCCGCCGTCGGCGGCGTCGAGCCACAGGCGCCCGCCGCCGCGCTCGACGATGCGCCGCGCGATGGCCAGCCCGAGGCCCGGGCCGGTGGCGATGGAGCGCGCATGGGCGCGCTCGAACGGCTCGACCACACGCTCGCGCGCGTCGTCCGGCAGGCCGATGCCGTTGTCGCGGACGTCGATGCGCCAGCCGTCGGCCTGGCGGTGCGCGGTCACGGCGATCGCGGGCGGCGCGTCGGAGGCGAAGGCCAGCGCGTTGTCGAGGAGAGCGCGCAGCGCGTCGCGCACGCGCCCGGGGTCGGTGCGGACGCCGGGAAGGTCGCCGATCTCGACGCGAGCGTCGCGCCGCTCGAGCTCGGCGCGCAGCGGGCGCAGCGCCTCGTCGAGCGCCTCGGCGAGCTCGACGTCCTCGATCGCGGGGGGCTCGACGTTGACGCGCACGTAGCCGAGCAGGCCGCGCAGCAGCGCGTCGAGGTGGTCGACGCCGTCGCGCACGCCGTCCAGGTAGCGCCGCGCGGCCTCGTCGAGGTTCGACCCGAGGTGGCCGGTGAGCAGCTCGGCGTAGCCCGAGACGACGCGGACGGCCTCGGCGACGTCGTGCGCGGCGACGCTGAGCGCGTCCGGAAGCTCGGAGTCGGTCTGGGACGGCGCGGAGCGCCGGGCGTGATCCTCGCCGCCGCCGGCGCTTCGGGAAAGCCGGTCCATCGCCCGGCGCTCGGTTCTCGAGCCTTCGGGCCGCGTCACGTGCTCACCTTTCCTTGGCTTGAGCGGCGGGTGCGAGCCTACACTCACGCGACGACCCTCAGCCATACGGTCCGCGTGGCGGAGCTGTCGAGCGTCGCCCGGCTCAGGCCCGGCACGATCTTGAGCCGGTACAGCCCCGGGCGCGTCAGCCCGAGGGCGCGCGCGTTGAGCTTGACGCGGTAGCGCCCGGAATGACCGGGGACGCGCACGAGCGAGGCGACGAGCTTCAGCCGGCGACGACCCTTGCGGAGGATCCGGCGGTAGACGGTGAAGCGCACTGCGGTCGTCCCCGAGCCGAGCTCGATGCTCGCCGTCAGGCCGCGGGCCTGCAGGCGCGCCATCGACACGCGCTTGACGAGGCCGATGGCGCCGATCCGCGGCTTGAGCGGCGCGGGGCCGGGCGGGGGGCTCGAGCCGTCGGGCGGCTGTGTCGGCACGCCGGGGATCGGCGAGGTGCTGCCCGGGTTCAGCATGTAGTTCAGCGAGACCATCGGGCCGGGGTTGCCGGCGCCGTCGACGGCGAAGGCGCGGATCGTCTCGTTGGCGGTGACGTGGATCGGGGCGTCGAAGACCGGGCTGTTGAGCCCGGGGGCCGATCCGTCGAGGGTGTAGTGCACGCTGGCGCCGGGCTCGGGCGGAGCGAGCGTGACCATCGGCGCCGCGAGGTAGCGGCCGGGCGGCGGCGTGCTCGTCGGCGGCCCGGGAGCGACCGTGTCCTTGGTCATCGTCAGGCCGACCCCCCCGGTCACCTCGACCTTGACCGGCCCGTCGTCAAGTGCGGCGAGGGCGGACCCCGGGAAGTGGGCGGTGAACGTTCCGCCATTCTGCGTGACATCCGGCGACGGGTCGCCGTTGAGCGTGACGGTGACGGGCGCGTCGCCGACCGGGCCCTGGACGGTGAGCGCCTGCGCGGCGCCGGCCGCGTTGATCGTCGGAACACCGCCGACGAGGTGACCCGGATCGACCTCCGTCACGGCGGTCGTGCTGAAGGCCGCGGCCGGGCAGCCGGCGGGCGAGGAGTCCCCCGCGTCGACGACGGTGACGTTGCCCGCTGCGTCGGCCACGGTGGCGCGCGCGCCGACCGCCAGCGGCGTCGGCGGGAACGACACCGTCCACACGCCGACCGCCGCGGTCGCGTTCGCCGGATCGCCGAGCGGCGCTCCGGCGGCGTCGAGCAGCTCGGCGGTGACCGGGCCGTCGGGCGCGGTGCCCGTCACGTCCGTGGCCGCGCCGGTCACGGGCGGCTGCACCGTCACGGGCGGCACGACCACGCTGTCGGACCCGGCCGACCACGACACGCGGATCGTGTCGCGGGCGCGGATGGCGGGCGTGAACGTGCTCCAGCAGGCGCCGCCCGCGCCGACGTGGAGCTTGCCGGCGGTCGCCGTGCCCGCGGCGCGGCCGATGACCACGTCGCCCAGCGCGCCCTTCCGCACGAGCTCGACGGAGAGGGCGGCGTCGGGCGGATAGCCGGTCAGGTCCAGCACGGAGCTGTTGACCAGGGTCGTGACGGTCCCCGCCTGCGCCGGAGCGGCGAAGGCCGCAGCCGCGAGCATCGCGGCGACGAGCCCGCGACCGGCAGCCATTGATGGCCGTGCGCGTGGCACCTCACGATCCTCGACGGGGCCGCCTCCGGCGCAAAGCGGAGACCGCGCACGTCGATTGCGAGATCTCGCACGCGCGTTGCGTTAACGCGCAAGGGCCCCGGCGCGTGCCGAGGCCCCTCGCGTGTCCTGTGGAGCTCCTACTTGACCCGGATGACCATCGTCATGCCCGCCGCCTTGTGGATCGTGCACACGACGACGTACCGGCCCGCCCTGGTGAACCTGTGGCTGTAGGTCACCTTTCCGGCGGTCTTGGACCTGAAGCCCTTGCCGGCGACGTTATGCGGGACGGCGCCCGACCACGACCACTTGACGATCGTGCCCTTCTTGATGACCAGCGACTTCGGCGAGAAGGCCAGGCCCCTGACGCCGACCTTCTTGGTGGCGCCGAACGCGACGGCCGACAGGGCGAGCGCGGCGGTGAGGGCCGCCACGATCATGAGGGAGATGAGCTTCCGCACGGAAGGCTCCTTTCTTGTGTGAGGGAACAACAGGGGGTGATACCTGCGAGCGATGGGTGAAGTCCTTTCAGAGCGCGTCCATGTAGGCGACCAGGTCGTCGATCTCCTCGGGCGTGAGGTGCAGCGGCGCGATCGACGAGCGCGAGTTGTAGAAGTCCACCACGTCGCGCAGCGTCTTGAACACGCCGTTGTGCATGTACGGAGCGCTGTTGCGGACGTCGCGCAGCGTCGGCGTGTTGAAGGCGCCGGGCGGGATCGGCGCGCCGGGGTCGTCCCATCCCGGCCGGTTGGGCACGAGCGTGTTGTGGACGCCGTTGTCGGTGAACAACGGGCCGCCGTGGCAGGCGATGCAGCCGCCCTTGCCCTGGAAGAGCGCCTCGCCGCGCAGCGCCGCGGGCGACATCGTGCCCTGGTCGAAGCTCGACGTCGGCGGCCGGATCGACGAGATGTAGGCGACGAGCGCCGACGCCTGCTCGGCGGTCTTCGCCTCGGACTGGCTCACGCCGTCGGTGAAGTGGGTGAAGATCGTGTTCAGGACCATCTCGCGCAGGGTCGGGATCCCGCCGATCCACCCGTAGGGCGCGGTCTTGCCGGCGCCGACGAGCGTCGGCGGGTCGCGCGCGAAGATCACCTTGCCGTCGGCGTCGAAGTGCGGCGTCGTCCCGAGAGCGGCATTGGTCGTGCCGATCGTGTGACAGCCCCCGCAGCTCTCGCCGCGCTTCGCCGGGGCGGGATCGTTGAACAGGGTCCGGCCCTGGCTGATCAGCTCCGCCGTCGACGTGGCCGTGCTCGCCGCCTCGGTC
>DASXRF010000154.1:0-9955 GCA_036506755.1 Solirubrobacteraceae bacterium
GGGCGGGATCACGCTGCACCAGCGGGGCAGCCGGCGAGCGCGGGCGGCGACCCAGCGGCGCATCGAGGAGCAGCGGCGGAAGTTCGGGCTGCACGTTCCGAAAGACCCGCCGCGCGACCGCGCCTGACCGCGATCCCTCTCGCGGGCGTCCAAGATCCGCCGCCGGGGCGATGCCGCCGGCGCGCCGCGCGTGCACCATCGCTGCATGAAGCGGGTGACCGTGACCGTGCTCGGCGGCGGCTCGTGGGGGACGACCGTCGCCGCCCTGGCCGCGCGCAACGCTCCGACCGTGCTGTGGGCGCGCGACCCCGAGGTCGCGCGGGAGATCGACGAGCGGCACGCCAACACGAAGTACCTCGGCGAGCGGCCGCTCCCGGACGACCTGCGCGCCACCGCCGACCTCGGCGAGGCGCTCGAGCGCGCCGACGTCGTGGTCTTCGGCGTGCCGTCGCACAGCCTGCGCGACAGCGCGCGCAGCGCCGCCGAGCACATCCGGCCGTGGGTCCCGGTCGTCTCGCTGATCAAGGGCCTGGAGCCGGCGACCCGGCTGCGGCCCACGCAGGTGCTCGCCGAGGAGCTCCCCGGTCATCCGGTCGCCCTGCTCGCGGGTCCCAACCTCGCGCGCGAGGTGCTTGACGGCTACGCCGCCGCGGCCGTCGTCGCGACGCCCGACATCCACGTGGCCACCGCGCTGCAGCCGCTTTTCCGCTCCCGCGTGTTCCGCGTGTACCGCAACGACGACGTCATCGGCAGCGAGCTGGGCGGCGTGCTGAAGAACATCATCGCCATCGCCGCGGGCATGGCGGACGGGCTGGGGGTCGGCGACAACACGCGCGCCATGGTCATCACGCGCGGGCTGGCCGAGATGACCCGGCTCGGCGAGGCGATGGGCGCCGATCCGCGGACCTTCTCCGGGCTCACCGGCCTGGGCGACCTGATGGCGACGTGCATGAGCCGGCTCTCGCGCAATCGCCGGGTCGGCGAGGAGCTCGCGCGCGGCAAGTCGCTCGAGCAGGTGACCGCCGAGATGCAGCAGGTCGCCGAGGGCGTCAAGACCGCGCGGACCGTCATGGAGCTCGCCTCCGAGCACGACGTCGTCATGCCGATCGCGGCCGAGGTCGACGCCGTCATCAACGAGGGCAGGGACCCGCGCGACGCCTACCGCGGCCTGCGCCGGGTGGCGGCCGAGAGCGAGCGCCACGCGGTCGCGTGACGGCGCCGGCGGCCCACCGCGGCGGCCACGGCACGCCGCTGGTCCTCCTGCACGGCCTCACCGGCTCATGGCGGGTATGGCAGCCCGTGCTGGGCGCGCTGGAGGCCCGGCACGACGTGTTCGCTCCGACGCTTCCGGGCCATCACGGCGGTCCGCCGCTCGCCGACGGCGCGCCGGTCAGCATCGAGCGCCTCGCCGACGCGCTGGAGGGGATGCTCGACGCGGCGGGGATCGCGACGGCGCACGTCGCGGGCAACTCGCTCGGCGGCTGGCTCGCGCTTGAGCTCGGCCGCCGCGGCCGGGCCCGCTCGGTCGTCGCGCTGTCGCCGGCCGGCGCCTGGCGCAACGCGCGCGACCTGCGCCGCGCGATCCGGCGCGTCGCGGCGGGGCGCGCCGCGCTCGCCCACCACGAGCGCCTGCGCCTCGCGGCGCTGCTGCGGCGTCCGCGCGCCCGCCGCCTGGCGCTGCGCACGGTCATGGAGCGCGGCGACCTGGTCTCTGCGGCGGACGTCGCCGGCTTCTTGGAGGACTCGCTCGGCTGCACCGCGGCGGGCGGCTTTCTCGTGTGGATCCGCGATGCGCCGCCGATCGCGCCGGCGCCGCAGACGCCCGACCACCCCGTCCGGATCGCGTGGGCGGGCTGCGACCGGACGATCCCGTTCGCGCGCTACGGGCGCCCGTTCCTCGAAGCTGTGCCCCACGCCGAGCACGTGACCCTCGCCGGCGTGGGCCACGTCCCGATGTTCGACGATCCCGAGCTCGTCGCGCGCACGATCCTCGAGGTCACCCGACGAGCCGACACCCCGACCAGGAGCAAGCCCATGAGCACGACCACCGAGATCCAGCTCGACGGCCGGCGCGGACCCGTCACGGTCCAGCGCTGGGACGCCGACGATCCGCGCCGGATCGTCGTCATCGCGCACGGCTACGGCGAGCACGCGGGGCGCTACGACCACGTCGCGCGGCGCCTCGCCCGCGACGGCGCCGTCGTCTATGCGCCCGACCACTACGGCCACGGCCGCTCGCCCGGCGAGCGCGCGCTCGTCGACGACGTCGAGGCGCTCGTCGACGACGTCGCCGCCGTGATCGCGCTGGCCCGCGAGCGCCACCCCGGCCTGCCGGTCGCCCTGATCGGCCACTCGCTCGGCGGCATCATCGCCACCCGGCTCGCGCAGCGTGACGACCACGGCCTCGCGGCGCTCGTGCTCTCGGGCCCGGTCATCGGCGGCAACCCGGAGATCGAGGCCCTGCTCGGGCTCGACCCGATCCCGGACGTGCCGATCGACCCGGGAATGCTGAGCCGCGATCCGGCGGTCGGGGAGGCCTACGCGAACGATCCGCTCGTCTACCACGGCCCGTTCGCCCGCGCCTCCCTCGAGGGGCTCTTCGCGGCGGTCCGCGCGATCGCCGACGGACCGGGGCTCGGCTCGCTGCCGACGCTGTGGATCCACGGCGAGGAGGACCCGCTCGCGCCGCTCGCGGTCACGCGCGAGGCGATCGAGCGGATCCGCGGCGAGCGCCTCGAGGAGCGCGTCTACCCGGGGGCGCGCCACGAGGTCTTCAACGAGACCAACCGCACCGAGGTCCTCGACGACGTCGCGGACTTCGTCGCCACCGCCGTCCAAGCCCCCATAGGGGGGTGAATTCTCCCGCGGGGGGGACGCCGGGGCCGAGCCTCGGACTTACGGTTTGACGCGATGGGCGCGCTGTGTGTCGGCGCGGCAAATCAACCAGAGGGAAGGGCAGATGGGCTACTTCGAGAACGCCGAAGAGGTCTACAAGTACGTGGGCGGCGTCTTCCGCGCCGCGCGCGAGAACGAGCAGGTCGGCCCGAAGATGGCCGCCGCCGACGTCGACCTCCAGATCTACTACTCGGACCCCGAGTCAAAGCTGACCATTCGCATGCATGAGCCGAACCTCGAGGTCGAGGACGGCGGCGACGATCCCAACGCCGACATCAAGCTGTTCATGCCGGCCGACATCGCCGACAAGTACTGGCGCGGCGAGTACAACCTGGCCGTCGGGCTCGCCAAGGGGCAGGTCAAGGCCAAGGGCCCGGTCAACAAGATCCTCAAGCTCGTCCCGCTGACGAAGCCGCTGTTCCCGATGTACCGCGACCTGGTGTCCGAGAAGGACAGCGTGACGGCGTAGCCGGCGCGCCTGGAGCTGGAGGAAACAGCGATGACCGAAGTCAGCTCGAGCGTCGAGCAGACGCCCGCGACCACGATCACTGCGACGGCTGCGCTGCTGCGTGAGATCGGCGAGCCGCTGTCGCTGGAAGAGGTCCAGCTCTCCGAGCCCGGGGGGGGCGAGGTCCGGGTGAAGATCCGCGGCGTCGGCATCTGCCACACCGACATCTCCGCCGCTCACGGCGTCATCCCGATCCCGCTCCCGGCGGTCCTCGGGCACGAGGGATCGGGGATCGTCGAGGCCGTCGGGCCCGGCGTCGAGGGCCTCGCCCCGGGCGACCACGTCGCGCTGAGCTTCGACCACTGCGGCGAGTGCCCGCAATGCGCCGGCCACCACCCGGCCTACTGCGAGCTGTTCGCGCCGCTGAACTACTTCGGCGAGCGGCTCGACGGCACCGTGACGATGAGCCAGGGCGGCGAGGACGTGCACGGCAACTGGTTCGGCCAGTCGTCGTTCGCGACCTACGCCATCGCGAGCGCGCGGAACACCGTGAAGGTGCCCGACGACCTCCCCGTCGAGCTGCTGGGGCCGTTGGGCTGCGGCCTGCAGACCGGCGCGGGCAGCGTGCTCAACGTGCTCGGCGCCAAGGAGGGCGAGTCCATCGCCGTGTTCGGGCTGGGCGGTGTCGGCCTCGGCGGCGTCATGGCCGCCAAGGCGGTCGGGTGCGACCCGATCGTCGCCGTCGACCTCAACCCCGAACGACTGGAGATCGCCAAGGAGCTCGGCGCCACCCACACGTTCAACCCGAAGGAGACCTCCGACCTGGTGTGGGAGATCATGGACGTCGCCGCGCCCGGCGTGCACCACTCACTCGACACCGTCGGGCTCGGCCCGGTCATCCGCCAGGCGCTCGAGGTCCTCCGCACGCCCGGCCACTGCGCGTCGGTCGGCTTCCAGGGGCTCGAGAACGAGATCACGATCGACCAGGGGCACCTGCTCGTCGGGCGGCGGCTGTCGGGTGTCGTCGAGGGCGACGCCGATCCGCAGACGTTCATCCCGGAGCTGCTGCGGCTCTACCGCGACGGCAAGTTCCCGTTCGACCGGCTCGTGAAGACCTTCCCGTTCAGCGAGATCAACGCGGCGATCGCGGCGTCCGAGTCGGGCGAGGTCATCAAGCCCATCGTGGTCTTCGACTAGAGACGGAGGTGCTCGTGAGCACTGCAGTGATCCCGACCCGCGGGGGGCCGGCCGACCAGCTCACGGACGACGACCAGGCGCTCGTCTGGACGGTCGCCACGCTGCTGCTGGACGTCGTGCCGGCGTTCAGCGAGGCGGTGACGCGATGCATCCACGAGCAGATTCCGTCCCTGCCGCAGGACGAGGAGCACCACGCGGCGCTGCAGGCGGTCGCGAGCGCGGGTCCGCGCGAGCTGCTCACGACGTTGCGAGCCGGCATGCCGGCGTCGGCGCACGAGACGCCCGTCGAGATGCTCGCGCACGCGCGCTTCGTGCGGCGGCGAGGGCTGGGCCTGCGCTCGCTGGTCGACATCTACCAGGTCGGGTTCCCGATGTTCCGCAATGTCGTGCGGCGCGAGCTCGAGGAGTGGGCGAACGACCGCGCGCAGTTCGAGCGGGTCGCCGCGGCGGCCGACGACTACGCGTTTGCGTTCATCGGGACCGCGATGGCCCGCCAGGCGGTGGAGTACGGCTCGCACGACGGCGGCTGGACGCCGGCGCCCGGCGATCCGGCCCTCGACAGCGCGGCGGCCGCGGAGGGCGCGCGGGCACTGCGCGAGGAGCAGCTCGCCCGCGGGACGTGGCTGCGCGCGCGCCCCGAGCAGTCGCACGCCCGCCGCCAGGCCGAGTGCGCGCTGGACGTGTTCGCCGCGACGATCGAGCGCGGCGTGCGCGACCACGACATGAGCCGCCTGCTCATGCTGGCCGACACGACGCTGACGGTCACGCTGGCCGACGAGCTCGACCTGTCGGTGACCCTGCTGCTCGACCGCAGCCCCGTCGAGGTGCTCGACGGGGAGGTGGAGAGCGAGGCGCGCATGTGGATCGCCAGCGTCGATCTGGACCGTATCTGGTCGCCGGACTTCTACCTGCCGATGGCGATCACCAAGGGCCGCGTGCGCATGGAAGGGCCGCTGCGGAAGTTCCTGCGGGTCGTGCCGATGCTGCGCGAGCTGGCCGACGTCCACGAGCAGGTCGCGGCCGCCATGCCCTGCGAGGAGGCCCTCGATGCTTGAACGGTCGCCGGACGGCAACGGCAACGGCGCCGGGCCCGAGCCGGGCTTCGATCCCCGCTCCACCGTGCTGCTCGATCAGGCGGCTGCGTACGAGTACGCCCTCCACGAGGGCGCGGTCCAGTTCGGCGAAGAGGAGCCGGGCCACTTCTGGTCGATCTACGTCAAGGACTGCCACAAGCGGTTCGGCTCCAACGCCGTGCTCAACGGCGTGGACGTCGGCATCCCCGAGGGGATGATCACCGTGATCCTGGGGCCGTCCGGAACCGGCAAGAGCGTGCTCATCAAGCACCTGATCGGGCTGATGTTCCCCGACGAGGGCGACGTGATCGTGCACGGCGAGTCGCTGCGCAAGATGAAGCTCAGCCGTCTGCTGGAGGTGCGCCGCAAGTTCGGCATCCTCTTCCAGGACGGCGCGCTGTTCGGCTCGATGTCGGTGTACGACAACGTGGCCTTCCCGCTGCGCCAGCACACCGATCTGCCCGAGGACGAGATCGCGGAGATCGTCAACGCGCGGCTCGACGACGTCGGCCTGACCAACGCGGCGAACCGCCTGCCCAACGAGCTGTCGGGCGGCATGCGCAAGCGCGCGGGATTCGCGCGCGCGCTCGTGCTCGAGCCCGAGATCGTGATGTTCGACGAGCCGGACTCCGGCCTCGATCCGGTGCGCACCGCGCTGCTCGCGCAGCTGATCATGAAGATGCACACGAAGCACGGCGGGACCTACATCGTCATCACCCACAACATCGACGCCGCGCGCAAGCTCGGCGAGTACATCGCGGTGCTGTGGAAGGGCCGGATCGTCCAGGCGGGCGGCCGCGACGAGATGTTCACGTCGCCCAACCCGTTCGTGCGCCAGTTCCTCGCGGGAGCGGAGGAGGGCCCGCTCGGGATGGAATGAGCTAGGCGGGCACGAGCTCGCGCTCGAGCTGCTCGGCGAGCTGCTCCATCCCGAGCTCGCGCGCCGTGGCGCGGGCGCTGTCCGCCAGCATCCGCGCGCTCTCGACGTCGCCCGGGCGGCCGCGAGCGGCGAGCATGCGCGCGTAGCCGAGCTCGGTGCGCGCCTGCCAGGCCCGCGCGCCCATCGTCATGTCGAGGCCGAGCGCGACCTCGAAGTGCTTCTCGGCCCGCTCCCACTGGCGCATCGTGCTCGCCAGCACCCCGAGCGCGCGGTCGGCCGACCCGAAGCACGCCCAGCCGTCGGGCATCACCACGATGCGCCCGGCGTAGGGCTCCATGAGCTCGTAGATCTCCTGCGCGCGCGGCGCGTCGCCCAGATACGCGCAGCAGTCGGCCAGCGCCGTGATGGAGACGAGCCACTGGAGGTCGCGCGGCAGCGCGGCGAAGCCCGCCCTCGCGACCGCCTCGAACGCCTCCGCGGCCTCGGCGCGCCGGCCGACCTCCGCGTAGACGAACGGCAGGCCGGCGTCGCGCCAGCGCGTCGCCGGGTAGCGCTCGGCGAGCTCCTCGAACATCGACATGAGCTCGGCCCAGCCGCCGCGGCCGATCGCCGAGACGAGCATCTGGATCGCGAACGCGTGTGCGGCGTCGGAGGCGCGCACCCGCTCGCCGAGCGCGAAGGCCTCCTGCGCGCGCCGCGCGCCCTCTTCCAGGCGGCCGGCGAGCAGCGCGTCCGTCGCGCGCCAGGCCATCGCCTGCCATCGGCCGTAGGGGCGGCGAAGCTCCTCGGCGAGCCGCGCGTGGGCGGCGATCGCCTCGCGCGCGGCCGCCGCATCGCCGATCTCGAGCAGCGTGACCGCCCGTCGATGGTGGCCCTCGGACTCGAGCTCGCAGTCGCCCGCGTCCAGGGCGAGCTGGATGACCTCGTCGGCGATCGCCAGGCGCTCCTCCGCGTTCTGCGGTCCCCAGAGGGCGTCGTGGCGGGCGTTGAGCGCGTAGGCGAGCGTGGCGGGGTCGCCGAGGCCGCGCGCCTTTCCGACGGCCTGCTCGACGAGCGCCAGACGGCGCTCGTCGCCGTCCGTGAAGTAGAGCTCCATCGCGAGGCGGGCGAGCAGCCGCGTGCGCAGGACGGCGTCGTCGGAGCCGACCTCGGCGAGCGCCTCCTCGAGCAGCTCGATGAGCTCGTCGTCGACGACGCCGAAGCTGGGCCGCGGCCCGCCGAACCCAAGGGCGGCGCGGGCGAGGCTCCCCGGCGCGGGCAGGCGCCGGGCCAGCTCGGCGGCCTGGCTGAACGCGACGCGAGCCTTCTCCACCGCACCGGCCTGGGTGTGGGCCTCGCCGAGGCGCAGGAGGAGCTCGCAGCGGCGCTCGTCGCCGACGAGCCCCAGCTCGGCAGCCCGCAGCGCGCGCTCGTAGAGGCGCGCGGCCTCCTCGTGGGCGAGGCGCGCGCTGGCCTGCTCGGCCGCGGCGGTCGCGTAGTGGAGCCCCTTCTCCAGCCCGCCCACCGGCGCGGCCTCGAGGAAGTGGTGGGCGAGCATGTTGAAGTAGGGGTCGAGCCGCTCGCGATACACGGCCTCGCCCGCGAGTGCGATCCGGTGGTGGAGGCCCACGCGCCGCGCGGTGGGCAGCCGCTCGGCCAGCGTGTCGCAGATCAGCACGTGGGCGAACCGGTAGCGGCCGGACGCGCGCTCGCTGATAACGCTGGCGGCCACCGCCTCGTCGAGCGCTTCGAGCAGCCGGTCGGGGGCCAGCCCGACAGCCTCTTGGACCACCCGCATGTGGAAGGTGCGGCCGATCAGCGCCGCGGCCGTGAGCACCTCGCGAGCCGTCTCGCTGAGTCGCGCGAGCCGGCCGTCGATGACCTCGCGGACCTCGCCCGGGATCGCGATCTCGCCCGGGTCGAGGCGTCCGCGCGTGCTGAGCAGCCTCACCATCTCGCTCACGAAGAAGGGGTTGCCCTCGGACTTCTCGTGGACGGCGGCGACGAGCGCGTCGTCCGGCTCGACCCCGGCGGTCATCTGGACGTAGCGCCCGATCTGCTCACGCGTCAGGCCGGTCAGCGAGATCCGCCGTGGCGCGCAGATGCGCGCCAACTCGCCGAGCGTGCGCCCGAGCGGGTGCCCCGGGTGGACCTCGGCGTCGCGGTAGGTGCCGACCACGAGCAGCGGGGCGTCGCGCAGGCCGTACGCCAGGAACTCCAGCAGCATCAGCGACGACCGGTCGGCGCAGTGCAGGTCGTCGATCACGAGGAACAGCGGCTCCTGGCAGGCTGCGTTCACGAGGAACCGCGTGACGCTGTCGAACAGCCGGAACCGGGCCTGCTCGGGCTCCAACGCCGGGGCCTCGGGCAGGTTGGGCAGCCGGCCTCGGATCTCGGAGACCATCTGGGCGATGTCGGCCGCGCCGACCCCCATCAGCGCCGAGAGCAGCTCCGGGTCGTGGCCGTCCGCGTAGGAGCGGATGATCTGCATCCACGGCCAGTACGGCGGCGCCCCCTCGCCCTCGTAGCAGCGCCCCCACAGGACGGTCGCCCCTCGCACCTGCGCGTAGGTGGTGAGCTGCTCGGCGAGGCGGCTCTTGCCGATCCCCGGCTCGCCGGCGACGAAGACCATCTGCCCGCGGCCGCCCACGGCGAGGTCGAGCGCCGCGCACAGCTCGTCGAGCTCGGCCTCGCGCCCGACGTAGACGCCGCGCGCCAGCCCTTCGAGCGGGTTGTGGCGCGTCCCCGAGGCGACGCCGCCGCCGCGCGGAGCGGCGGCGATCGCCTCCAGCGTCGCGCGCGCCGCGGCGGCGCTCGGCGGCCGGTCGCGGGCGTCCTTCGCGAGCAGCGCGAGGATGAGGTCGTTCAGCGGCGCCGGGACGTCGGGGTTGTGCCACGACGGCGCGACGGGCGGCGTGCGCAGGTGCTGGGAGATGATCGCCAGCGCGTCGTCGCCGGCGAACGGGGGCGACCCGGTGACCATCTCGTAGAGCATCGCGCCCAGCGCGTAGAGGTCCGCGCGCTCGTCCACCGGCTGGCCCAGTGCCTGCTCGGGCGGCATGTACGGGACGGTGCCGACCATCACGCCGTGGTCGGTGAGCTTGGCCATGGTCCGGCTGTTGAGCTCGCGCACTGCGGCGAGCAGTCCGAAGTCGCCCAGCTTCGCGGTCCCGTCGGCGGTCAGCCAGACGTTGTCGGGCTTGAGGTCGCGATGGACGATCCCGCAGCGGTGCACCTGGTCGAGCGCCGCGCAGACGTCCAGCGCGATGCCGAGCACGCGTCCGAGCTCCAGCGGCGCGCCCGCGGCCTCCTTGATGACCGCGGCGAGCGTCTTCCCGTCGACGTACTCCTCGACGATGTACGGCTGCCCGCCCTCGTCGCCGGCGTCGTACACCGTGACGAGGTTCGGGTGGGCCGCGAGCCGGCCCATCGTCTGGGCCTCGCGCCGGGCCCGCTCGGCGAGGTGGGCGTCGACGCGTTCGG
>DASXRF010000155.1:0-8054 GCA_036506755.1 Solirubrobacteraceae bacterium
GGGGTCGCGCCCGTGGGTCGCGCAGGCCGAGTGCGACCTGGCGCGGGTGCTGGGCGACGAGCCGCGCGCCCGCGACCTCGCCGCCGCCGCGCTGGCCACGGCGCGCGAGCTCGGTCTCGACGGGCTCGCCGAGCGCGCCCAGGACGCCCTGCGCACGGCGGCCCGCATCGCCCGCCCGGCGCGGCGCCGGACGGCGAGCTCGATCGACGAGATGGCCGCGACGATCGACTCGGAGACCCCGGCGCAGCTCGACCCGTCCGAGGCGGTGCCGGTGACGCTGCTGTTCAGCGACATCGAGGGCTCGACCGAGCTCAACGAGCGGCTCGGCGACGAGCACTGGCTCGCGGTCCTCGAGGAGCACAACGCGATCGTGCGAACGGCGGTGGCCGCCCACGGCGGGCGCGAGGTCAAGTCCCAGGGCGACGGCTTCATGCTCGCCTTCGCGCGCCCCGCCGACGGGCTGGCGTGCGCGGTGGCCATGCAGCGCGCCTTCGCCGAGCGCGACGCGGCGGGCGCGGCGTGCCCGGTGCGCGTGCGGATGGGCCTGCATTCCGGGCCGGCCATCCAGCGCGGCGGCGACTACTTCGGGCGCAACGTCGTCGTGGCGGCGCGGATCGCCGCCCAGGCGCGCGGCGGCCAGATCCTCGTCTCCGAAGAGGTGCGCGCGGCGGCCGGCGCCCCGGTGGCCGAGCCCCGCGAGCTGACCCTCAAGGGGCTGGAGGGCCGCCAGCGCGTCCACGCGGTGGCGTGGGACGTCAGTTGTGCCGGAACGCCGTCTCGTGCAGTGTGAAGACCTGCACCTTGGTCGAGACGTTGCCCGCCTTGTCCTTGGTCTTGAAGGTCGCCTTCGCCGGCAGGTCGTGGCGCTTGCGCACCAGGCGCACGCCGCGGCGGTTGATCCTGACGCGGACCTTCTTCTTCTCGCCGCCCTCGAGCCGGTAGCGCTTGGAGCCGAGCAGGACCCGCTTGGGCTTCTTCGCGCGCGCGGCCTTGGCCTGCGCCGTCGTGACGCGCACCGTGCCCGCGCACGTCTCCTCGCTGTCCGGGCAGCTCACCGTCCACTCGACCAGGCCGTCGTGCACGCTGGGCGACGTCACCCCGATCACCGGCGGCGTCTGATCGGCGGCGGGCGGCGACAGGTTCGCGTCCGTGCCGCCGGGGCCGACCGGGCTGCCGGGACCGCCGGGGCCGGGCGGGTTCGGGGTCGGGGCCGGGGCGCCCTGGTTGACGATCGTCGCCTGGCCCTGGCTCTGGCCCGCGGCGATGGTCACGTTCTGTGGGGCCGTCAGCTCGAGGGCGAAGGTCTCCGGGCCCTCGCCGGTGTCCGTGTCGCCGGCGACCGTCACGGGGACGGTCTTCGCGGTCTCCCCGGGCGCGAAGGTGAGCGTGCCGGTCACGGGGGTGAAGTCGGCGCCGGCGGCGGCGCTGCCGGGCACCGTGGCGTAGCTGACGGTGATCGTGCGGCCGCTCGGTCCCGACAGCGTCACCGAGAACACGGCCGTGGTCCCCTCGGTGGCGCTCACGCTGCCGACCGTGATCGTCGGCGGCGCGTCGTTGTCGACGATCGTGCCGGTGCCCGACCCCTTGCCGTCGCCGCCGAGCTTGACCGTGAACTCCTCGTCCGGCTCGTCGAGGTCGTCGTCGCGGATGGTCACGTCGACCTTCGCGTCCTGGCCGCCGTCGAGGGTCACGCTGCCGTGCCGGCTGGTGTAGTCCGCGCCGCCGGTCGCGTCCCGGTCGGCGGTGTCGAAGTCGACGTGGAAGCGGCACTGCGGATCCGAGTCGCCGGCGGAGATCGTGAACGTCGCGGGCCCGCGGTTCTCGTCGACGCGGTCGTCGTTGATGCTCGGCTCGTGGCAGACCGGCTGCCCGTAGCCGTAGCCGGACCCCGCGCGCGCCCAGCCCTGCCCGTACAGGATGCCGGCGCCCAGCGCGATCGCCACGACTGCCGCACAGAGCACGACCGCGCGCCTGGTTCTGCTCCTGCTGGACATGGACTCACCGGCCCTCCTGGCCGTGCAACCGACACTTCTCGCAAGCTCCGAGCGAGTCAAGGGGGGAAAGTTCCCCTGGTCGGCGCTCGGACTCAGCAGCGCGCGGACAGCACCCAGGTCCGATTGACCTCGATGCGCCGGAAGCCGGCGGGCGAGCCCACGGCCGGGATGCGCTCACCGGTGTACAGCACGAGGCCGGCGGCGACGGCACGCGTCAGCGGGCTGATAACCGCGCCCCGCCTCGGGCGCCGATCGCGGGGCGCGAACGCCGACGCGGGCTTGTCGAGCGTGTAGGCCAGGAACGGCACCACGCGGAAGTTCGGCACCTGGATCGGCGGCGGGCAGCGCTCGAGCACGTCCGCAACGCCGGCTGCCGTGACGACGTCGCGAAGGTCGTCCTGGACGGCGCGGGTCGCGTCGGTGAACGAGTGGACCCGGGCCATCCGCTCGCGCTCGCCGGGCACGGAGAGGACGAGCGCGGTGACGAGGATCGCCGACGCGGCGATCCAGACGGCGCGCAGCGGCCTCGTGCGCGGCAGGCTCAGCCAGCCCAGCGCCGCCACCGCGCAGAAGAGCGCGAGCATCGCGGCGGGGAGCAGGAGATACCGCGTGAGCAGGGGAAGCCCGAACGCGCCGAGGGCGACGAAGGCCATCAGCCCGAGGGCGGTCACGGCGGCCGGCAGCACCGAGCGCTCGTAGAGCGCGCAGAGGGCGGCCACCGCTCCGGCGATGCCGCCCCAGACGATCGGCTCGTAGAGGATCTGCTGCAGGTAGACGGGCGCAGCCTGCAGCGCCTCGTCGACATGGCGAGGGCGCTCGAGCACCTCGGCGTTGCTCTGCGTCTCGTGCAGCGAGTGCAGCGGGTCACCGGTGATGGCGAGATCGAAGGCGAGCCACAGCAGCGGCGCGGCGGCGGTCATCGCGGCGAGCGCGGCGCGCTGCCGCACCGGCGTGCCCGGAAGCAGGTACAGCCAGTACAGCGCCGCGAGGAGCCAGGCCTCCGGGCGCAGCAGCCCCGCGATCGCGAGCGCGACCACGACGGGCCGGCCCGTGTGCGGCCGGCGCGCCTCCAGGACGCAGGCCCAGACGACGAGCGCGAGGAACGGAATGTCGACCGAGGCCTGCAGCTCGCCGACCACCAGCAGCGGGCGGGTCAGCAGGATCGCCATGACCAGCACGCCGACCGCCACGGAGTAGAGCTCGCGCCCGAGCTGGAAGGCGGCCCAGCCCAGCGCGGCGAAGGCGACGATCGTGACCGCCTGCGACAGCGTGGCTGCGGCCGCGCCGAAGGGCGTGAGGAACGCCGCCACGACGATGGCCAGCGGATGGGGCGTCGGGGCGATCGGGACGCGCAGGTCGGGGATCGATCCGTGGGCGAGCTCGCGGCCCCAGAGGAGCGTGTACATCCCGTCGTAGCCGACGTGCCCGCGGCCGTAGAGCACCGCGACGGCGACGGCGATGACGCCGATCCAGGCCAGCGCCGGGACCCCGGCGGTGACGGCGGGGATCCGGCCGAGGTTCGGCGCGGCGCGCAGCGACTCGGCGCGCATCGGACCGACCCTAAGGGCGCCCGACGCGCATGGCAACGCGCCCGTCAGTTGTGCCGGAAGGCGACCTCGTGGAGCTTGAGGACCTGGGTGCGCGTGGACACGTTGCCCGAGCTGTCGCGCGTCTTGAAGGTGGCCTTCGCCTTGAGGCCGTGGCGCTTGTGCAGTAGGCGGCGGCCGCGGCGGTTGAGCTTCACGCGAAGCTTCTTCTTCTGGCCGCCCTCGAGCCGGTAGCGCTTGACGCCGAGCACGATGGGCTTGGCCTTCTTCGCGCTGACCGCCTTCTTGCCGTGGGCGCCGGGCAGCAAGGTGATGCGGACCGAGCCGGAGCACTCCTCCTCGGATGCGGGGCAGCTGACCGTCCACTGGACGACGCTGCCCTTCTGGGCGGGCTGGGAGATGCCGATCGCCGGGCCGCCGGCGTCGGCGCCCGCCTGGAGCTGGGTGGTCTGCTGCTCCTGCTGCGCGGGCGGCTGGGCCGTCTCGGTGCCGTGGGTCTCGTGCGAGGGGGTGGTCGTGGGCGCGGCGTCGTCGTTGGCGATCGTCACGTGACCCTGGCTGGGGGCGATCGTCGCGTTGTGCGGTGCGGCGAGGGCCAGCCCGAAGGTCTCGTTCTGCTCGGGGGCGCTGTCGCCGACGATCGCCACGGCGACCGCCTTCGCGGTCTCCCCGGGTGCGAAGACGAGCGTGCCGCTCACCGGCGTGAAGTCCGAGCCGGCGCCGGCGGTCCCGGGGGCGGTGAGGTAGTCGACCGTGACCGTCTGGCCGCTCGCGGCGGACAGCGCCACCGGGACGATGGCCGTCGCTCCGGTCCCGGTGCCCTCCAGGAGCGAGGCGTCGCCGACGGCGATCGACGGCGGGGCGTCGTCGTCGACGATCGTCGCCTCGCCGGAGCCGTGGCCGTCGCCGCCGAGCTCGAGCGTGAACGTCTCGTCGTCCTCGTCGAGGCTGTCGTCGAGAATCGGGACGTCGACCTTCGCGCTGTCGCCGCCGTCGAGCTTGACGCTCCCGCTGACGCCCTCGTAGTCGGCGCCGTCGTGCGCGGTGCCGTCCTTGGTGTGGAAGCTGACCTTGAGGTGGCAGGCCGGATCCGAGCCGCTCGCCGAGATCCTGAACGTCACCTTGCCGTCGGCCTCGGACACGCGCTCGTCGTCGACGTGGGCCTCGTGGCACTCGATGGGCTGCGGATAGGGATTCTGGTAGACGGGGTCGTCGCCGTAGTCGCATCCGCTCGGCGGGCAGCTGGGGTCGTAGCCGGAGTCGCAGGCGCCGGCGCAGCCCGGATCGCCGGCACCCGGGTTGTCGCCCTGCACGGGGCCGTCGGACGTGCACGAGGACGAGCAGCCCGCGTCGCCGGCGCCGGGGTCGCCGGGGGCGTCCCCCTGCACGGGCCCGTCGGACGTGCAGGCCGACGAGCAGTCCGGCGGCAGCGGTCCAGCTTGGGCGGCGGGGGCGGCGAAGACCCCAACGACCAGCGCGGCGAGCACGGCGGCGACCTTGGCGTTCATGTGCACGAGGGTCGCGCACGGCGGCGCGCCCGACAGTGATCCACCCCACCGTCGGGCGGTGACGGCGATCACGTTCCGCGGCGCCGGCCGGCGCGAACCTTGGCTGTCGTGTCACGTTCGGCCCCTCAGCCCGACTAGATGTCATGTTCGCCGCCGTCGTCGTCGAGATCAGGCGCCACGGGCAGCCGCGGATCAGCCCGCCTCCGCCCGCCGGGCCGCCGAAGCCCCGCGCTTGAGCGCTCCGCCGGGCGCGCGCCGACCCCACCAGGAGGTGGGTCGCGGCGGGACCCGGTAAGTCCGGGCCATTGCCGGCGATCGCGATCCTGGTGCTCGTCGGGGCGGGTGTCGCCTGGGCCCTCGGGGCGCGGGACCTGCGGCGCCCGCCCGGGCGCGATCCGCAGACACCGCCCCGCCGGCGTCCCGGCCGTCGATCGGCCATCCTTGGGCCATGGTCCCCGACGAGCCCACCACCGAGCGACTGCGAGAAGCGTTCGCCGAGCGCGCCGACGAGGAGGCCGCGCGCGCCGACGACGCCGAGGAGCCCGCCGCGCGCCGGACGCACGCCCGCCGCGCCGACAAGGCCGCCTACCTCGAGGACAAGCTCTCCGAGCAGGCGGACGCCGACCGTGGCTGAGCGCGACGGGCTCGTCGAGGCGCTCGCCGAGCTCGCCGTCGTGGGCGGCGCCAACCTGCAGCGCGGGCAGATCCTCGCCCTCAGCACCGAGCCCGGCAAGGAGGAGCTTGCGCGTGCTGTCGCTACCGCGGCCTACCGCCACGGCGCGAAGTTCGTCGACGTCTGGTCGTTCGACCTGCACGTCAAGCGGGCGCGCGTGCAATACGGCGCCGACGAGGACCTCGACTACGTGCCGCCGTGGTACGGCGAGCGGCTGCGGGCGCTGGGCGAGCACCGGGCGGCGCGCATCGGCCTGACCGGGCCGGTCGAGCCGACGCTCTTCGACGGCCTCGACCCCGCGCGCCTGGCCCGCGATCCGCTCCCGCGCCTGCCCGAGGCCGTCGAGCTCGTCAACGCCCAGACGACGAACTGGACGCTGATCCCGTGCCCGACGCCGGAGTGGGCGGCGCTCGTCCATGGCGACGGCGACGGCGCGCTGGACCGGCTGTGGGAGGACGTCGCGCGCGTCTGCCGCCTCGACGCCGAGGACCCGTCCGCCGCCTGGCGGGACCGCGCCGAGCAGCTCGTCGGGATCGCCGAGCGCCTCACTGCGGCACGGCTGGACGCCCTGCGCTTCACCGGCGCGGGGACGGACCTGACGGTCGGCCTGCTGCCCGGCTCGCGCTGGCTCGGCGGCCGGATGCGGACGGTCGGCGGCATCGTCCACGTGCCCAACGTCCCGACCGAGGAGGTCTTCACCGCTCCCGATCCACGGCGCGTCGACGGCGAGGTCCGCTCGACCAAGCCGCTGGTCCTCGGCGGCACCACGGTCCGCGGCCTGCGCGTGCGCTTCGAGGGCGGGCGGGCGGTGGCGGTCGACGCCGACGAGGGCGGCGACCACCTCGCCGAGCTGACGCGCCGCGACGAGGGGGCGGCGCGCCTGGGCGAGGTCGCCCTCGTCGACCGCGAGAGCCGCGTGGGCGCGCTGGACCGCGTCTTCTACGACACGCTGCTCGACGAGAACGCCGCCAGCCACGTCGCCCTCGGCGCCGCGTACGCGGTCACGGTCAGCGACGAGGACCGCGAGCGCATCAACACCAGCGTCATCCACATCGACTTCATGATCGGCGGCGACGACGTGTGCGTCAGCGGGCTCACGTCCGACGGCGCGGAGGTCCCGGTGCTCGAGGGCGGCGTCTTCCGGCTGTAGGCCGGTAGCCTGAGTCCGCTCGGAGAGGTGCCGGAGCGGTTGAACGGGCGCGACTGGAAATCGCGTAACGGGGGTTGACCTCGTTCGAGGGTTCGAATCCCTCCCTCTCCGTGTCTCACCCCGGCGCGCCGACGCGCCCGCCGCGGTAGCGCTCGACGTAGTCCGCGAAGGACCAGCGCTCGAGGAACGCGGTCGCCGCCGCGCGGCCGCTCTCGTAGAGGCGCTCGACGACGTCCGGCCCGATGGTGAAGTCGAACGGGTTGACGCCGAGGGTGTCGACCTCGATCGAGCGCGCGTGGACCCACGGCTGGGCGAGGTAGCCCTGGTCGCGGCCCACGATCGCCGTCGTGACCAGCGACTCGAGGAAGCGGAACGACGGGACGAGGCGCAGCGCACGCAGGCCCGGCACGAGCCGCGTGTCCCCGGCGGGCAGCGGGCGGACCAGCGTGACGCCGAACGTCGGCCAGCGCGGGCGCTCGCCGTCGGTGCGGTCGAAGACGTCGAGGGGGTAGTTCGAGATGAGGCCGCCGTCGACGAGCAGCGACTCGCCCTCGCCGTGGCGCAGGCGCGCCGGCTCGAAGAGGTAGGGGACGGAGATCGATGCGCGCACCGCGTCGGCGATCGGCCGCTCGTCGGGGTCGAGGTCGTAGCGCCCGTAGTCCCAGGGCAGGCGCAGGAACTGCCCGCGCGTGACGTCGGCGGCCATGACCACCAGCCGCCAGCGCTGCTCGGGGCGCGGATCGTCGTCCGGGTTCTCCCGGCGCAGCTGGCCGAACGACGTCGTGCCGCGGGCGGCGAGCTCGCCGGCCAGCCAGTCGGTGAAGTAGCGGCCCTCGGCGTAGCCGTTCTCGAGCAGCACGGAGAGCGGCGGGCCCGCCAGCGGCACGCGGTCCAGCGCGTCCTTGTCGAGGAAGCGCCGGTAGTCCAGTCCCTTGACGAGCTCGCGCAGCTCGGCGGCCGACGCCCCGGCGGCGAGCAGCGAGCCGACGATGGCGCCCGCCGACGTGCCGGCGATGCGCTCGAAGCGGTAGCCGTGCTCCTCGAGGACCGAGACGACGCCCACGTGCGCGATGCCGAGCACGCCGCCGCCGGCGAGGACGAGATCCGCGGGGAGGGCGGGCGGGCCTGCGTCCACGCGGCTAGATCGCCTCGGCGAGCAGGCGGTCGAGGTCGAGCTCGCCG
>DASXRF010000156.1:0-2634 GCA_036506755.1 Solirubrobacteraceae bacterium
TGAGCCGCCAGCGGCCCAGGAACTGCGGCGGGTTCCAGGCCAGCGAGCTGTCGAACACCGGCGTGAGCGAGCCGTCGCGGCGCGCATACCCGCCGACGTTCGTCGAGTTGCCGGCGAGCTCGTGCCAGCCCGCCATCTCGCGATCTCCGTCGAGCATGGTGTAGGTGAAGATCCGCTGGTGCGGCCCGCCGTCAACCTCCACGTCCCAGCGCACGTTGGCCTCGTCGGTGTCGAACCAGAAGGTGATCTCGTCGCCGACGATGTGGCCGTTCACGCGGTAGCTGTGGCCCGCGGGATCGCGGAACACGCCGACGCGGCGATCGATGACCTCTCGCGGCGGGAAGAAGTCGTCGAACCACAACTGCGACTGTCCAGACACGTGGTAGATGTCGAGGGTGCCGAGGTGGCCGTCGTAGCGGAGCGTCCAGCGTCCGACGAACGCCAGCTCGGGCCAGGCGTGCGGAGGGTTGATGGAATCGATGTAGCCGGCGGAGCTGCCGTACGCCTGCAGATAGCCGTAGCTCATGTACACGTAGCCGTTCGCGCCCGGGGTGGTCGTCGGGGTCCAGCTGTTCTTGACGATGAAGTAGCGGTTCAGTGGATCGCGCCGGTCGTAGCCGACGATGAGCATCGCGTGGGTGCCGACGCTCGGCTGCGTCGGGTCCGCCTGCCAGACTTTGCCGGTGCGGTCGCCGGCGACGTTGAAGTCCCACACGACCTCGCGCCCCGCGCGCAGCGCCGCCTCGATCCCGGCGACATCCCTCGCGCCGAGCTCGCGGTAGGTGCGGACGCTGTAGTAGCGGCGCGGTCAGCGCGCTCGGCGACGGCGCGCCTGCGCTCGCGCAGCTCGGCGACGAGCCGGCCGCCCGCGACGGCATCCCCCGAATCGATGCACTCCTGCACGTCGCGATACGTGTTCAGCGGCACGCAGCCGACCTCCCATTCGCACTTGCGCTTCTTCCAGCAACCCTCCCAGTCGTCGAAGGTCACCGGCACGGCGCCGCAGGCCTCGAGGAGCGCCGGGTCGACGTCCCGGGCATCGGCGGGCGGGCGGGCGTCGCTCCCCGACCGATCGCCCGCGCCGCACCCGGCTGCGACGAGGATCAGGAGGACGCAGGCTGGCCTCGGCATCGGTGCGCGACCATAGCGCGGAACCGCCAACAGTGCGCTACACCTACCCTGCGATGACGGTGAAGGACGAGTGGCTCTGGGGCTGGGACCCGACGCCGGGGATCGTCTCGGTGTGGGCCGAGCCCGACGGGCGGGCCTGGGTCTGGCGGCGCGTCCCCGGGCGGCGCGAGCCGGTGTGCGAGCGGGCACGCTTCCGGCCGTGGTTGCTGCTCTCGTCCCTCGACGACCTCGCGCACCTCGGCGCGAAGCCGTGGCCGCACCGCATCACCGCGATCGAGCTCGAGGGACCAGGCGCGCTCCGCCATCTCGTCACCGCCGACGACGGGGCGGCGCTGGCGGCCGCCGTCCTGCACGGCGCCGCGCGGCGCCTCGGCCGGCCGATCGCCCGCCTGCGCGAGCTCGGCGCCGAAAACGTCCTGGCCCTGGCGCCCGAGGAGCAATATCTCGTCGCGACCGGGCGCACCCACTTCAAGGGCCTCCACTTCGACGATCTCCGGCGGCTGCAGTTCGACCTCGAGACCACCGGGCTCGACGTCGAGAGCGACCGCGTCTTCCTCGTGGCGCTGCGCGACCCGGAGGGTCGCACCGAGCTGCTCGAAGCCGCCGGCGAGGACGATCGCGCCGAGGCCGAGCTGCTGCTCCGCCTCGCCGCGCGCGTGCGCGCCCACGATCCCGACGTCATCGAGAACCACAACCTGCACGGCTTCGACCTCCCCTTCCTCGTCGGCAGGGCCGACCGTCTCGGCGTGCCGCTCGCGCTCGCCCGCGTCGGGCCGCCCGGGCTGCGCACGCGCCCGTCGTCGCGCGGGACGGCCATCGAGGGGCACGCGGCGCCCGCGCGCTACACGATGCCGGGGCGCGAGCTCATCGACTCGCTCGACGCCGTCTTCCGTCACGACTTCTCGGCGCGCGACCTGCCGGGTCACGGGCTCAAGGTGGTCGCGCGCCACTTCGGCCTCGCCGGCGAGGCGCGCGAGCACATCCCGGGCGCCGAGGTCTGGGACGTCTACCGTCGCGATCCGGCGCGCGTCCGCCGCTACGCCGAGGCCGACGTCGCCGAGGCCGCGGGTCTGGCCCGCCTCCTCGGCGGCGCCGCCTTCGCGCTGGCGCACATGGCCCCGCGCCGCTACGAGCGGCTCGCCGACGCCGGGCCCGCGACCGGCGTGATCGACCCGCTCCTGGTGCGCGCGTACCTGCGTTCGGGCGCGGCGCTGCCGGCGCACGAGAGAGGCGACGGCACCGAGCACAGCGGCGCGGGCCTGTTCCTCTTCGCCGCCGGGGTCGCGCGGCGCATCGTCAAGGCCGACGTGGCCAGCCTCTATCCGTCGCTCATGCGCGAGCACCGGATCGGGCCGCGGCGCGACCGGCTGGGCGTGCTGCTCACGCTCGTCGATCGGCTGGTCGAGCAGCGCCTCGCCGCCAAGGCGCGCGCGCGCGCCGCCGCGCCAGGCTCGCCCGAGCGGCACGAAAACGAGGCGCTCTCGGCGGCGATGAAGCTGGTGG
>DASXRF010000157.1:0-15466 GCA_036506755.1 Solirubrobacteraceae bacterium
TCATCGACGAGCTTCACAACCTCGTCGGGGCGGGCGCCGCCGAGGGCGCGATCGACGCGGCGTCGATCCTCAAGCCGGCCCTGGCCCGCGGCGAGCTGCAGACGATCGGCGCGACGACGCTCGACGAGTACCGCAAGTACCTCGAGCGCGACAGCGCCCTGGAGCGCCGCTTCCAGCAGATCCGCGTCGACCAGCCGACCACCGAGGAGACCGTCCAGATCCTCAAGGGGCTGCGCGACCGCTACGAGGCCCACCACAAGGTCGAGATCACCGACGAGGCCCTCGAGGCCGCGGCGGAGCTCGCCGACCGCTACATCTCCGATCGCTTCCTGCCCGACAAGGCCATCGACCTCATCGACGAGGCCGCGTCGCGCATGCGCATCAAGTCGATGACCTCCCCGCCGGTCTACCGCGACCTCGAGGAGGAGATCGAGTCGACGCGGCGCCAGAAGGAGGCGTCGATCGAGGCCCAGGAGTTCGAGAAGGCCGCGAACCTGCGCGACAAGGAGCGCAAGCTCACGAACAAGAAGCGCGAGCTCGAGGAGCAGTGGGAGGCCGGCGAGTCCGGCGAGCGCCCGGCCATCGGCGAGGAGGAGATCGCCGACATCGTCTCGATGTGGACGGGCATCCCGGTGTTCAAGCTCACGGAGGCCGAGACCCAGAAGCTGATGCGCATGGAGGAGGAGCTCCACAAGCGCGTCATTGGCCAGCACGCGGCGGTCGAGGTCGTCTCCAAGGCGATCCGGCGCTCGCGCGCGGGCCTCAAGGACCCCAAGCGCCCGACGGGCTCGTTCATCTTCCTCGGGCCGTCCGGCGTCGGGAAGACCGAGCTGGCCCGCACGCTCGCCGAGTTCCTGTTCGGCGACGAGGACGCGATGGTGCGCATCGACATGTCGGAGTACATGGAGAAGCACGCCGTGTCGCGCCTCGTGGGCTCGCCCCCCGGCTACATCGGCTACGACGAGGGCGGCCAGCTGACGGAGGCGGTGCGCCGCAAGCCGTACAGCGTGCTGCTGCTCGACGAGATCGAGAAGGCGCACCCGGACGTCTTCAACATCCTGCTGCAGATCCTCGAGGACGGCCGGCTGACCGACGCCCAGGGGCGCACGGTCGACTTCCGGCACGCCATCGTGATCATGACCTCGAACATCGGCGCCTCCGAGATCGCCCGGAACACGCCGCTCGGCTTCGCCGTCTCCGACGACGAGACCGGGATCACCTACGAGGACATGAAGAACCGGATCATGGGCGAGCTCAAGAAGGTGTTCCGGCCCGAGTTCCTCAACCGGATCGACGACGTAATCGTCTTCCACAAGCTGCAGAAGGACGAGATCAAGGAGATCGTCGACCTGCTGCTGCAGCGGATCCGGGAGTCGATGGCCGAGCGCGAGCTGCAGCTCGAGCTGTCCGAGCCGGCCAAGGACCTCCTCGTCGAGAAGGGCTGGGACCCGGCGATGGGCGCCCGTCCGCTGCGCCGGGCGATCCAGCGCTACATCGAGGACCCGCTGGCCGACTTCGTCCTGCGCGCCGAGCTCAAGCCGGGCGCCACAGTGCTCGTCGAGCCCGGCGAGGGCGACGGCGGCGAGCAGGACGTCAAGCTCTCGATCCTCGAGCCGGTGCCCGCGGGCGTCGGCGGCGAGGGCGACGGCGGCGACCAGCGCTCCGAGGAGGAGACGCCGCCGCCATCGGCGGAGTCCGGCGAGTAACGCGTTTGCCAGAGGGCGGCCACACGGCCGCCCTCTCGCGTTCTAGGATCGGCCTCGTGGGCGAGCGCGCGGACGTCTGGTTCGACTCGTGGGGCGAGCGGTGCGCGGCGTGGCTGTACCGGCCCGCCGACGGCGGCGGCCGCGATGCGCCGTGCGTCGTCCTGGCCCACGGCTGGACGGGCATCCGCGAGGCGCGCCTGGACGCGTACGCCGGGCGCTTCGCCGCCGCGGGGATGGCCGCGCTGGTCTTCGACTACCGGCACTTCGGGGCGAGCGAGGGCGAGCCGCGCCAGCTGCTCGACATCCGCCGCCAGCTCGAGGACTGGGCGGCGGCCGTCGCCTACGCGCGCACGCTCGAGGGCGTCGATCCGGAGCGCATCGCGCTGTGGGGGAGCTCGTTCAGCGGCGGGCACGTGATCGAGACCGCCGCGCGCGACCGCCGGGTCGCCGCGGTCGTCGCACAGGTCCCGTTCGTCGACGGGCTGGCCAACCTCCCGCGGCTCGGGCCGCGCCACGCGCTGGCGCTCACCCGCGAGGGCCTCAAGGACCAGCTCGGCGCGCTGCGCGGGCGGCCGCCGCACATGCTCGCCTCGGTGGGGCCGCCGGGGTCGCTGGCCGTCATGAACACGCCGGACGCCGAGCCCGGCTTCCGCGCGCTGATCCCGCCCGGGACGGAGTGGCGTAACGAGGCGGCGGCGCGGGTCGCCCTGCGGGTCGGGAGCTACCGCCCGATCCGCAAGGCCGCCCAGGTGCGCTGCCCGATCCTGTTCTGCATCGCCGCCGACGACGCGATCACGCCGCCCGACCTCGCCGAGAAGGCGGCGGCGCGGACGCCGCGCGCGGAGGTCAAGCGCTACCCGGGCGGCCACTTCGACCCGTACGTCGGCGAGCTGTTCGAGCGCGTGGTCGCCGACCAGGTCGAGTTCTTCTCGCGCCACCTGGCGCCTGCGGGGAGTCCGGCGACAGCGGGCGCATGAGCGAGGTGCTCGCCTCGGACGCCGAGCGCGAGGCCGCGGTCGAGCGGTTGCGCACCGGCGCCGGGGAGGGGCGCCTCGAGCATGAGGAGCTCGAGCGGCGCGTGCACGCCGCCTACGCCGCCCGCACCCGCGCCGAGCTCGAGGCGGTCACCGCCGACCTGCCGCCGCCCCCCGCGCCGCGGCCGCGCATGGACGTCTCCGGCGAGGAGCTGCGCCGGCGCACCGCGGGCTTCCTCGTGCCCAACGTCGTCTGCCTGATGGTCTGGGTCGCCACCGGGGCCGGCTACTTCTGGCCGGGCTGGGTCCTGCTCGGCACGGGCATCGCGTTCGTCGTCTGGCTCATCCGCGTGGTGCTCGGGGTCGACGACGACGACGCACCGCGGCGCCTGCCGCCCTAGCGGACCCGTCCGCAAGTCCTACGGGTTTCGGACGCCGTCCGCTGCCGCCCGGCGCCGCGCGACGGTCCTCGATGTGGCTGGGCCACACCTTCGGACGTCGCGCGGCCCCGGTCGGGACCGGACGATGCCCGACGACCCGCCCGACTTACGGACGCGCCCACTAGCGTTCGCCCCGTGGCCGAGCAGCCGCTCGTCGAGATCAAGGTCCGCGACAACGGGCCCTACAAGGTGACCGGGCCGATCCGGCTCGTCGACGTGGACGGCAACGCGTGGGAGCTGCCGCCGGGCGAGCCGGTGGCGCTGTGCCGGTGCGGGCAGTCGCGGACCAAGCCGTTCTGCGACCGCTCGCACCGCGAGGCCGGGTTCAGCAGCTGCGAACGGGTCGCGCGTTGACCACGGACGCCACGCGCGTCGTCCACGCCGGTCTGCCGGCGCCGGCCCAGGGCGAGCCGTTCCTGCCCGGCCCGACGTTCGCCGCGCCCTTCCACCTGACCGGCGACCCGGCGTCGGCGCCCTTCGGGTACCACCGCGACGGCAACCCGACCTGGCAGCGCTACGAGGCGGCGCTCGGCGCGCTCGAGGGCGCCGAGGCCGTGCTGTTCGCCTCGGGCATGGCGGCGGTCAGCGCCGTGGTCCTCGCCCTCGGGCCCGGCGACGTGCTCGTCGCGCCGGCCGACGGCTACCCGGGCATCCGCGCACTGGGGCGCGAGCACCTCGCGCCACACGGCGTCGACGTGCGGCTGGTGCCGACCGACGAGGCGGCGATCCGCAGCGCGCTGAAGGGCGCGACGCTCGTCTGGCTGGAGACACCGTCGAATCCCGGGCTCGACGTCGTGCCGATCGCGTCCCTGGCCGAGGCGGCGCACGCGGCGGGGGCGGTCGTGGTCGTCGACAACACGGTGGCGACCGCGCTGGGCCAGCGCCCGCTCGACCTCGGGGCCGATCTCGTCGTGACCAGCTGCTCGAAGGCGCTCAGCGGCCACAGCGACCTGATCCTCGGCGTCGTGACGACGCGCGACGGGGAGCGGGCCGCCGCCCTGCGCGCGTGGCGCTCGCACGCGGGGTCGATCCCGGGACCGTTCGAGGCCTGGCTGGCCCACCGCTCGCTGGCCACGCTCGACGTGCGGCTCGAGCGCGCCTGCGCCAACGCGCTGGCCCTGGCCCGGCTGCTCGCCGCGCGCGACGACGTCGGCGGCGTGCGCCACCCGGGTCTCGCCGGCGACCCCGCCCACGCGACGGCCGCGGCCCAGATGACGCGCTTCGGCCAGGTCGTCGGCTTCGCGCTGCCCGACGCCGATCGCGCGCAAGCGTTCCTGGCACGCAGCGAGCTCGTCACCGAGGCGACGAGCTTCGGCGGCCTGCACACCACCGCCGAGCGCCGCGCTCGGTGGGGGACCGACGCCGTCGGTGAGGGCTTCATCCGGCTGTCGGCGGGGATCGAAGCGGCGGCCGACCTGTGCGCCGACGTGGCGGCCGCGCTCGACGCGGTCCGGTAAGCGGCTCGGGGCGAAGGCGTCCGCCCCGCCGCCTAGCGTCCGCAGCCCATGCCGCGCCCCACCACCGTCCACGTCTGCTCGGCCTGCGGCCACCAGGAGGCCCGGTGGCACGGTCAATGCCCGGGCTGCGGCGCGTGGAACACGCTCGTCGAGGAGGCGGTCGCGCCCGCGCGGGCGGCGCGACCGGGCGCGGCGCGCGCGCCGATCGCGCGTCCCGAGCGGCTGCGCGACGTCCGCACGCCCGAGGTCGCCCGCCTGCAGACCGGCATCCGCGAGTTCGACCGCGTCCTCGGCGGCGGGCTCGTGCCCGGGTCGCTCGTGCTGCTCGGCGGCTCGCCGGGCATCGGCAAGTCGACGCTGACCGGGATGGCGCTGGGCAACCTCGAGGCTGCCGGACGCCGGACGCTCTACGTCTCGGGCGAGGAGTCGGCCGCGCAGATCCGCCTGCGCGCGGCGCGGCTGGGCGGCCACGCGCTCGACGTCGCCGTCCTGGCCGAGACCGACCTGGCCACGGTTCTCGCCACGCTCGACGCCGAGCGGCCGGAGGTCTGCGTGATCGACTCGGTCCAGACGCTCCACGCCGCCGAGCTCAGCGGGGCGCCCGGCTCGGTCGGCCAGGTCCGCGAGGTCGCCGCCCGGGTCATGGAGGCGGCCAAGCGCGGCGGCTGCGCCGTGCTGCTCGTCGGCCACGTGACCAAGGAGGGCGCGCTCGCCGGGCCGCGCGTGCTCGAGCACCTTGTCGACTGCGTGCTGCAGTTCGAGGGCGAGCGCGAGCGCACGTACCGCACGCTGCGCGCGCTCAAGAACCGCTTCGGCTCGACCAACGAGGCCGGTGTCTTCGAGATGCGCTCGGGCGGCCTCGTCGAGGTGCTCGACGCCAGCGCGCGCTTCGTCGGCGAGGTGACGCGCGCGCCGGGCAGCGTCGTGCTCGCGGCGATGGAGGGCACGCGGCCGCTGCTCGTCGAGGTCCAGGCGCTCGTCTCGCCGTCCGAGCTCGTGCCGCCCCGGCGGATGGCCAACGGGGTGGACCGCAACCGCCTCGCGCTCGTCCTCGCCGTCCTGGCGCGCCACGCGGGCGTGGCGACCGGCACCGCCGACGTCTTCGTCAACGTCGTCGGCGGCGTGCGCACCGACGAGCCCGGCGCCGACCTGGCCGTCGCCCTCGCCGTCGCGAGCGCGGCCCGCGGGGCGCCGGCCGGCGGCGACGCCGCGGCGCCCGTGGCCTGCTTCGGGGAGGTGGGCCTGACCGGGGAGCTGCGCTCGGTGGCCCACCCGGAGCGCCGGCTCGAGGAGGCGGCGAAGTTCGGGCTGGCGCCGGTCGTGCACCCCGGCACGGCGCCCAGCCTGCGGGCAGCGCTGCGCGCGGCTCTCCCGCGCGTCGAGCGGCCCGCGCGGGCCGCCGCCTAGTGGACCCCGCCGGACTTACCGACGCGCCCACTAGCGCGCCCCGACGGCCGCCCGTTGTCCCTCCGCGATCCGGACCTCGACGTCGTCGTGCAGGAACGCCACGAGGTCGGCGATCTGCGGCGGGCCGTCGTCGAGCAGCCGCCCGGTCTCGTAGCTCCAGACGGCGTCCTCGAGCAGCGAGCCGTCGGGCAGCCGGACCGACCAGTACGACGCCTCGCCCTTGTACGGGCAGACCGTTCGCTTGCCGCTGGGCACGAGCTCGGCCTGCACGTCGGCCCGCGGCATGTACGCGCGGACCGGGAGGTTCGTCTCGAAGACCAGGACGGCGCGCTCGGACTCGGCCAGGAGCGTGTCGCCGCTGACCACCTCGACGCGCCGGCTGGACGGGCGCGCATCGACGCGGTGGTAGGGGTCGCGCAGGTGGCCGCGGACCTCGTCGTCCTCCTCGTACCAGGCGTCCACGCGGTGCCAGTACAGCGCGGCGTAGCCGGCCAGCCAGCTCGCGGCGTCGAGCGGCTCGCGGTAGGTCCAGACGGCGTTCTCGGACACGCGGTTGCCCACGCGCAGCGACCAGTACGACGCGTCGCCCTTGAACGGGCAGTGCGTGCGGTGGTCGGTGGGCTCCAGGACGCTCGCGTCGAGGTCCTCGATCGGCACGTAGAGGACGGGCAGCAGGTTGGACTCGTGCACGAGCCGGCCGCGCACGGTGTCGAGCACGGTGCGCCCGGCGAGGACGGCGCGCACGCGGCGGGGGTGGGGCTCGAAGAAGAGGCGGTGGGCGGGGCCGTCGATCGTGTAGTTCGCCTGGGCGGGGCGGACGGCGAGGGGGCCGGAGCCGGTGGTCAGCGACATGCCACGATGGTGGCACACCGATGCGCCGTGCCCTCGTCGCCGCCCTCGCCGCCGCGCTCCTCGCCGCGTCGCCCGCGCGCGCCACGCCCGTAGACGACGCGGCCGGCGCGCTGCGCTCGGACCCCGTCTACGTCGCGCGCGACGCCGACGTTCGCCTCGCGCGAGACGACGAGCGGCGGCTCGAGCGCCTGATCGCCGAGCAGGCCGGCGGCCGGCTGTATGTCGCCGTCGTGCCCGCCTCGGCCGGTGACGCGACGAACGTCGCCCGCGCGCTGTCCCGGAGGCTCGGCCGCGGCGTGTACGCCGTCGTCGCCGGCCGGCACTTCAGCGCCGGCCAGACGCCGGGCAGCGGGCTCCAGCCGGGCACCGCTCCGGCGCTGGCCACCGAGGCGTACAACGCGCACCACAGCGACGGCGTCTACGCGACGCTCGCCGACTTCGCCCGCCGCGTCGCAGCCGCCCGCAGCGCCGGCGGCGCCGAGCCGAGTGGCGGCGGCGACGAGGGCGGCGGCTCACCGGTCGGGCTGATCGTGATCCTGGCCCTCCTCGGCGGTGGGATCGCGGCCTTCGCGCTGGCCGGCCGCCGGCGCCGCCGACGAGCCGCCGCCCAGCAGGCGGCCGAGCTGCGGCGCGCCGCCGACGACGACCGCACCGCGCTGGGCGAGGACATCCGCGCGCTCGACCTCGACGTCGAGATGCCGGGCGTCGACCCGGCGGCCAAGGCCGACTACGGGCAGGCGGTCGAGGCCCACGACCGCGCAGGGCAGCTGCTCGCCGCGGCGCGCGCCCCGCGCGACTTCGAGCCCGTGGCCCGGGTGCTCGAGGAGGGCCGCTACGCGATGGAGTCGGCCAAGGCGCGCCTCGCCGGGCGCGAGCCGCCCGAGCGCCGGGCGCCCTGCTTCTTCGATCCCCGCCACGGCCCGTCGATGCGCGACGTCGAGTGGGCGCCGCCCGGCGGCGTGCCGCGACCGGTGCCGGCGTGCGAGGCGGACGCCCAGCGCGTCGAGCGCGGCGAGGATCCGCACACCCGCGAGCTGGCCGGACGCCCCTGGTACGCCGCGCCCTCCTACTACGGGCCCTACGCCGGCGGGTTCTACGGGGGCTTCGGCGGCCCCGGCTTCCTCGAGGGGCTGCTCATCGGCAGCGCCTTCGACACGCCCGACGTCACGTACGTCGACTCGGGGCCAGGCGACTACGGGGGCGGGGGAGATTTCGGCGGCGGCGGCGGGGACTTCGGCGGCGGCGGCGACGTCGGCGGTGGGGGCGGAGACTTTGGCGGCGGGGGAGACTTCTAACCGCCACCTCACACGCGACGTGACCGGCGCCTGACACTCACCGTGCAGACTCGCGCAGATTGACCTATAGCGGCTGCGTTATCGCGCAACCGCGCCCAACCCCCACGGAAGGTCTCGATGTTCGCGCTGCAAGGAAGCAGGCACGTTCGGGGCGCCCTCGCGCTCGCCGCTGTCGTGACGACAGGACTGCTGGTTTCCGGGATCCCTGCCGCCCCCGCCCAGACCAGCACCGACCGATGCGCCGACAAGGCCATCGACCGTACTGCGCTCGACCCGACCGGCGGCGACCCGACCATCGTCGTCATCGGGCGGGCCGGGTTCGACACCCCGACCGAGGGCGACGACGTCATCTTCGGCACCAACGGCGCCGACAGCATCAACGGGCGCGGCGGACACGACGTCATCTGCGGCTTCGACGGCGGCGACACGATCCACGGCGGGACCGGCGACGACACGATCTACGGCGGCAACGGCGCCGACAAGATCCGCGGCGACGACGGCAACGACCAGCTGTTCGGCGAAGCCGGCGCCGACGACCTCCAGGGCGACACCGGCGACGACCAGCTGTTCGGCGGCGACGACGGCGACGGCCTCGACGGCGGCCAGGGCAACGACTCCCTGTTCGGCGAGGCCGCCAACGACACGCTGAAGGGTGCGGGCGGCGACGACGCCATCTTCGGCGAGGACGGCGACGACAGCCTTGACGGCGGCGACGGCAGCGATCAGCTGACCGGCGAGGGCGGCAACGACCAGCTGCTCGGCGCCGCCGGCAACGACGGGCTGTTCGGCGGCGACGGCGACGACGACCTGCAGGCCGCCGACGGCCTCGACGAGCTCTCCGGCGGCGAGGGGAACGACAAGGTCGACGCCGGCGCCGGCGAGGACAAGGTCTTCGGCGGCGGCGGCAACGACATCGTCGACGGCGGGCCCGGCCCCGATGACGTGGCGGGCGACGCCGGCGACGACACCGCGATGGGCGGCGCCGGCGAGGACACCGTGTCGGGCGGGGACGGCAACGACCGCGTCGAGGGCAACGACGGCAACGACAACGTGTCCGGCGGCAGCGGCGACGACACGGTGCTGGGCAACGACGGCGATGACGCCGTCTCCGGCGCCGACGGCAACGACACGCTCATCGGCGGGGCGGGTGCCGACGGCATCGGCGGCGGGCCCGGCATCGACACCGCCGATTACTCCGCCACCGTGGGTGGCATCCACGTGGACCTGGGGTCCGGCGAGGTCACCGGCAGCGCCGGCGCGGACACGATCTCCGACGTCGAGAACGTCATCGCCACCGCCTACAACGACGAGCTCACCGGCAGCGTCGCCGACAACGTCATCACCGCCGGCGCGGGCGACGACACGATCGACGGCGGCGACGGCAACGACACCGAGAACGGTGACGACGGCAACGACCTGTTCGTCCAGTCGGGCGAGATCGGCAACGGCGCCGACGTGATGAACGGCGGCGCCGGCATCGACACCGTCGACTACACCTCGCGCGAGCTGCCGGTCACGGTCACGCGCGACGGCATCGCCAACGACGGCGTGCCGGGCGAGGGCGACAACGTGATGCCCGACATCGAGAACGTGAACCTGCGGCCGGTGCTCAACCCGCCCCCGGCGCCGGCGCCCGACCTGAGCATCCCGTCGCTGAGCGGCTTCAGCGCCAACGCCACCCGGTTCTCGCCCAACGGCGACGGGCGCCTGGACGAGTTCAAGGTCAAAGGCCGGCTCTCCGAGCCGACGCAGTGGACCTTCGAGATCCTGTCCGGCACGACCGTGATCTACGCGCAGGCCGGCGAGGGGACGACGATCGAGGCCAGCTGGAACGGCGTGACCGGCGAGGGCCGCAACGCCGTGTCGGCGACCTACCGCTGGCGGATCACGGGCAAGGACGCGGCCGGCAACCAGATGGCGCCGCGCACCGGCTCGATCGCCATCGACCGCTCGGCGCCGTCGGTGCGGCTGCGCATCACCCGCGCGCGGCTCGACCTGCGCCGCCGCGTCTCGGCGCAGATCCGCTTCTCGGTCGGCGAGGCCGGGCGGTTCCGGGTCCAGATCCGGCGCGGCTCGTTCGTGCGCACGTTCGGCCCGCGCAGGATCGAGCAGCCGGGAACCGTCGTCGTGAGCTGGAACGGCCGCAGCGCCCGCGGCAAGCAGGCCAAGCCGGGGCGCTACCAGGTCGAGGTCGGGGTCCGCGATCTCGCCGGGAACCTGCGGACCGTGCGCTCGCGGATCATCGTGATCCGGTAGCGGTCAGCGTCAGCGACGTCGTCGCGACGACCCGCCGCGCGCCCGCGAGCGCCCCTCGCGTGCGCGCGGCGACCCGCACGCGCCGGCCCTCGCGCACGAGCCGCAGCGCCGCGCTCGCGAGCTGGACGCGCACCGTGCGGCGCTCGCCGCCGGGCACGGAGAAGCGCGCCGTCCCGACGCGAGCCCCGCTGCGGCGCAGGAAGAGGTCGACCTCGCCGCGGCAGGTGCCGGGACGGACCGTGACGCGGTTGACCGCGGTCGAGCAGAGCACGCGCACGGCGACCCTGCCCGAACGGCTCACGCGCCCGGTGCCCGGGCGCAGCGCGAGCGACACCCGGCCGACGGCGGACGCCGGCGTGCTGGACCTCGACGGCTCCTCGACGGCCGGCGGGGCCGGCGCGAGCGGCGCCTGGGTCGGCGTCTGCGCAGGCGACTCGATCGGCACCGACCGGCGGTACGTCGGGTTGACGGTGTAGCCGCGGCGGTCCATGTCGAGTGTGGCGGCGCGGATGGGCGCGAGGGCGTCCTCGCTCAGCTGGGAGTAGTCCACCAGCACGAGCCGCTCGCCCTGGGGGTCGTCCACGAAGCCGACGTCGACGATCCCGACGCCCGGCGCGTAGGACTTGCGCTGGCTGCCGCCCCCGGGGTCGAGCGGGCTCGTCTCGTCGGTGACGACGACGCCCTTGAAGCACCCGATTGGGACGCAGCTCGTCGTGCCCAGCTGGAACGTCGCGGCGCAGTCGAGGAAGTCGATCTTCGGGACCCAGCCCTGGAGGTAGGGCGGCTCGTCGACCTCTGGCAGCCTGGCCGGCATGTGGATGCCGGGCACGGCCCCGTCGAGCCCGGCCATCCAGGTGCTCGGGGCGCCGCTGAGCTGTCCGTTGGCGTACTCCTCCGGGTACTCGCCGAGGTTCCAGACGTTGCCCTGGACGTCCTGCGCGAAGAAGGCCAGCTCCTGCTCCGCGAGCACGCCGTTGTTGTAGTCCACGTCGTGGACCACCACGGTCCGCACGCCGGCGATGACCTTCGTGAGGTCGGTGACCGTGAACGTCACGCGGTGGGGGAGCGTGTGGCCGCCGACGTTCGAGCGGCCCTCGAGGATGCGCTGCGCCCCCGGCAGCAGCGGCAGGCGCGCGCTCGTCACCGCCGGCGTCGCAGGGAAATTCAGCGGATTGAACCGGGCGAGCGTGCGGCAGGGCGGCTCGGCGGCCGAGGCGCTCGCGGCGGCCGCGCCGGTCGCGACCGTCACGAGACACGCGACGACGACGCTCCGGCGTGGCGTCCGGTTCATGACACAACGACCGTAACCCGGGGCGAGAGCGCCCTGGAAGGGGAGAGATCTGTCCCGAGGGGGGACTTCCCACCGGTCGGCGCCCCCGAAGCACCGGTTTCGAAAACCGCGGCGAGGATCGGCCGCCCCGCTAGAATCCCCTCTAATGACGGCGAGATCGGGGGAAGAGCTCACAGAGCTCGAGGCACGCCAGGAGCCCCGGCTCGTCAAGGCTCTCGAGATGGTCGCGCCCGGCACGGCGCTGCGCGAGGGCCTCGACAACATCCTGCACGCCCGCACCGGCGGGCTGCTGGTGATCGGCGAGCCCGACGAGCTGTCGTTCCTGTTCTCGGGCGGGATCAAGCTCGAGGTCGACTACACGGCGCCGCTGCTCTTCCAGCTGGCGAAGATGGACGGCGCGATCGTCCTCAACGCGAACGCGACCAAGATCGCCGCGGCCAACGTCCAGCTCATCCCGGACCCGACGATCCTCAGCCTCGAGACCGGCACGCGCGAGCGCACCGCCGAGCGCGTGTCCAAGCAGACCGACTCGCTGGTCGTCGCGGTCTCCCAGCGGCGAGAGGTCGTCTCGCTCTACGTCGACGGGGCCAAGTACGTCCTCGACGAGATCCCGGTCGTCCTGGCGAAGGCCAACCAGGCGCTGGCCACGCTGGACAAGTACCGCACCCGCCTCGACCAGGTCTCCACGCGGCTGACCGCGCTCGAGTTCGAGGGCGGCGCGACGCTGCACGACGTCCTGACCGTGCTCCAGCGCGCCGAGCTGGTGACGCGGATGGCCGTCGAGATCGAGCGCTACATCGTCGAGCTGGGCACCGAAGGTCGCCTGATCGAGATGCAGCTCGAGGAGACGATGGTGGGCGTCGCCGCCGACAAGGCCGCGCTGGTCCACGACTACCTCGCCGAGAACACCGACGACGCCTTCGCCGCTGCGCTCGACCAGGTCGGCCGCCTGCCCCACCAGGACCTGCTCGACTTCGGCCGCCTCGCCGAGGTCCTGGGCTACGACCGCAAGCTCAACACGCTCGACTATCCCGTCTCGCCGAGGGGCTACCGCATCCTCGGGAGGATTCCGCGCCTGCCGCGCCTCGTCGTCTCGAACATCGTCCGCGACTTCGGCGGGCTGGACGAGATGCTGGCGGCCACCGACTCCGAGCTGGAGGCGGTCGAGGGCGTGGGCGAGATCAGGGCGAAGGACATCCGCGAGGGCCTTCGCCGGTTGCAGGAGATCAATCTCGTGGACCGCTATCTGCAGACATAGGACACCGGCGTCCAAGCCACGGTTGTCGCCCCCAAGGAGGACCGAACCATCACCGATATCACTGAACAGGAGCTTCTCGAGGACCTTGACGTCCACCGCGAGGTGGAGAACATCGAGTTCGATCTCGGCGACAACGTCGTCTACCCCCATCACGGCGCCGGGAAGGTCGTCAAGAAGGAGATGAAGAAGATCTTCGGCGAGGAGCGCGAGTACCTCACCATCAAGATCCTTCACAACGACATGACGGTCATGGTTCCCTGCGAGAACGCGGCCGTGGCCGGCCTGCGCCGCGTGATCGACGAGGAGACCGTCGAGAAGGTCCTCGCCGTCCTGCGCGACGACGTCTCGGAGATGCCCAAGAACTGGAACCGCCGGTTCAAGCACAACCGGGACAAGATCAAGACCGGCGACATCTACGAGCTGGCCGAGGTCGTGCGCAACCTGGGCCTGCGCGAGTGGGAGAAGGGACTCTCGACCGGCGAGAAGCAGATGTTCACGCGGGCGAAGAAGATCCTGGCCTCCGAGCTCATGTACGCGCTCGACAAGGACGAGGACGCGGCCGAGATGTACCTCGACGATCTGCTCTCCGACTCGGCCGAGCAGAAGGGAATCACCGCGGCGGCGGCCAAGTAAGAGCTATGGCCTCCGGCCATGCGGTCATGCTCGCTGATCCGGTCTGGTGGCCATCCATGACCACCAGATCGGGCGAGTAGCGGCCAGCCGATAGGCAGTCGTTGGCGGTCGCCCTGCTCGTGGCCGCCGGACGTGGCGAACGCCTTGGCGCCCCCGGGCCCAAGGCGTTCATCATGTTGGCGGGCCGGCCGATGCTCGAGTGGTCGCTCGACGCGCTGCGCGCGGCCCCGTCGGTCGAGCGCGTCGTCGTGGCGGTCCCGCCCGGCGTCGAGTGGGTGGGCGGGGACGTGTCCGTCGCGGGCGGCGAGTCGCGGTCGCAGTCGGTGCGCAACGCGCTGGCCGCGGCGGGCGATGCCGACGTCGTGGTCGTGCACGACGCCGCCCGGCCGCTGCTCGACGCCGATCTGGTCGAGCGCTGCGTGCGGGCGCTCGACGGGGGCGCCGACGCGGTCATCGCCGCCGCCCCCGTGACCGACACGGTGAAGGAGGCGGCGGACGGCATCGTCACGCGCACGGTCGACCGCTCGCGGCTGTGGGCGGTCCAGACGCCTCAGGTGTTCCGCCGCGCGGCGCTCGAGGCGGCCCTCGCCCAGCCCGACGCCGTGCTCGCCACGGCGACCGACGACGCGGGCCTCGTCGAGGCCCGGGGCGGCGTGGTGCGCGTCGTAGAGTCGAGCCCCCGCAACCTGAAGGTCACCACCCCCACCGACCTGAAGCTGGCCGAGCTCCTCCTCGCTTCCGAGGGCCGGGCGTCGCCCAATGCTCACTGACTACCACGTCCACCTGCGCCCTGACGACCAGGGCGCGACCGCCGAGCGCCACTTCACCGCCGCCAACGCCGAGCGCTACCGCACGGTCGCGGCCGAGCGCGGCATCGCCGAGCTGGGCGTCAGCGAGCACGTCTACCGCTTCACGGCCGCGCTGGACGTCTGGCAGCATCCGATGTGGCGCGAGAACGCCGTCGACGACCTCGACGCCTACTGCGAGTTCGTGCGCGAGGAGACCGATCTGAGGCTCGGCATCGAGGCCGACTTCGTCCCCGGCCGCGAGGACCGCATGGCGAATCTGCTCGAGGCTCGCGAGTGGGACTACGTCGTCGGCTCGGTCCACTTCCTCGGCGACCGCGCGGTCGACTACGACCGCTTCGACGTCTGGACGGCCGGCGAGTCGCCCGAGCGCGTGTGGCGCCGGTACTTCGAGTGGCTGGGGGAGGCGGCGCGCAGCGGGCTGTTCGACGTGCTCGCGCATCCGGACCTCGTCAAGGTGTGGGGCCCGGAGCGGCCGCGGCCCGACGGCGACCTGCGCCGCTTCTACGACCGCGCGATGGACGGGATCGCCGAGTCGGGGATCGCGGTGGAGGTCTCCACCGCGGGGCTGCGCAAGCCCGTGCGCGAGCTGTATCCGGCGTTGCCGTTCCTCGAGATGTGCCTCGAGGCCGGCTGCCCGGTCGCGCTCTCCAGCGACGCGCACACGCCGGACCAGCTGGGCGCGGGCTACGACGAGGCGCTCGGGGCGCTCGACGCGCTCGGCGTGCGCGAGCTGTGCGTGTTCGACCGCCGGCAGCGCCGGCTCGAGCCGATCGGGGCGACGTGATCGGGATCGGCTACGACACGCACCGGCTCGTCGCCGGGCGCCCGCTGATCCTCGGCGGCGTGCGCATCGAGCACGACCTCGGCCTGGCCGGCCACTCGGACGCCGACGTGCTCACCCACGCCGTGATCGACGCCATGCTCGGAGCGGCCGGCCTCGGCGACATCGGCGAGCACTTCCCCGACGACGACGAGCGCTTTCGCGGCGCCGATTCGCTGGAGCTGTTGCGCGAGACGGCCGCGCTCGTGCGCGCCGCCGGCTTCGAGATCGAGAACGTCGACGCCACGGTCGTGATCGAGCGCCCGAA
>DASXRF010000158.1:0-4278 GCA_036506755.1 Solirubrobacteraceae bacterium
CGACGTCTGACGTCGCCGAGGCGGTCGGCGGCGCCGACGTGCTCGTGGTCGGGGTGCCGTCGCAGTCGCTGCGCGGCGTGCTCGCGCTCGCCGCGCCGCACCTGCGCCCCTGGGTTCCCGTCATCTCGCTGATCAAGGGCCTCGAGTCCGGGACGCGCAAGCGCGCGACCCAGGTGATCGCCGAGGAGCTGCCCGGCCACCCCGTCGGGCTGCTCGCCGGCCCCAACCTCGCGCGCGAGGTCCTCGACGGGTTCGCCGCCGCCGCGGTGATCGCGACCGCCGACGACGACGTGGCGCGGGCGCTGCAGCCGCTGTTCCGCAGCCCTGTCTTCCGCGTGTACCGCAACCACGACGTCCTCGGCTGCGAGCTGGGCGGGGTGCTCAAGAACGTCGTCGCCATCGCGTCGGGGATGGCCGACGGACTCGGCGTCGGCGACAACACGCGCGCGCTCGTCATCACCCGCGGCCTGGCCGAGATGACGCGCCTGGGCGAGGCGATGGGCGCCGACCCGCGCAGCTTCGCCGGGCTGACGGGCATGGGCGACCTGATGGCGACCTGTATGAGCCCGCTGTCGCGCAACCGCCGCGTCGGCGAGGCGCTGGCCCGCGGCGAGACGCTCGAGGAGATCTTGGAGGAGATGGGCCAGGTGGCCGAGGGCGTCAAGACGGCGCGCCCGGTCGTCCAGCTGGCCGCGGACCACGACGTCTCGATGCCGATCGCGGCCGAGGTCGACGCGGTCGTCAACGAGGGGCGCCACCCGCGCGAGGCCTACCGCGGCCTGGGCCGGGCGACGCCGGAATCCGAACATCACTGCGTGGCCTGACATGACGACGACGACCGCCGCACCGCTGGACTGGGGGACCAACCGCGAGATGAACGGCCTGGAGGCGCTGATGTGGCGCGCCGAGGCCGATCCGCGGCTGCGCTCGACGATCTGCGGAGTCCAGGAGCTCGACGCCACGCCTGACTGGGAGCGGCTCGTCGCCGCGCACGACTGGGCGTCGCGGCTGGTGCCGCGCTTCCGCCAGCGCGTCGTGGAGCCGGCGCTCGGGCTCGGCGTCCCGGTCTGGGCCAACGACCCCGACTTCGACCTGCACTATCACGTGCGGCGGGCGCGGCTGCCGGAGGGCGGCGGCTTCGCGGCGCTGCTCGCCGCGGCCGAGCAGATCGCGATGACACCGTTCGACCGCGCGCGGCCGCTGTGGGAGGCGGTGCTGTTCGAGGGGCTGCCCGACGGCCGCTCCGCCTACCTGCTCAAGCTGCACCACGCGACCACGGACGGGCTCGGCAGCGTCCAGCTGCTCTCCCAGCTGTATTCCCGCACGCGCGAGCCCAACCCGCGCAAGGTGCAGGTCGCCCCGCCGCCGCCGGACGGCCTGACGTCCTCGCGCGCGCTCGCCGAGCAGGCGCTGCAAGGCGCGGGCGCGCTGCCGCGCACCGTCGCGGGCGGCGGGCGCGCCGCGCTGCGCGCGCTGGCGGACCCGCTGCACCGGGGGCGCGCCGCGCTGCGCTTCGGCCGCTCGCTGCAGCGCGTGCTCGCCGACCCCGACGCCGACGCATCGCCGCTGCTGCGCGAGCGCAGCCTGTCCTGGCGCTGGCTGGCGCTCGACCTGGCCTTCGCCGACCTGCGCGCCGCGAGCAAGGCCGCCGGCGGCTCGCTCAACGACGCCTACGTCGCCGCGCTCCTCGGCGGCTTTCGCCGCTACCACGCCGAGCTGGGCGTGCCGCTCGACCGGATGCCGGTCGCGATCCCGATGTCCGTGCGCACCGACGACGACGCCGCCGGCGGCAACCGCTTCGCCGGAGCGCGGCTCGCGCTGCCCGCCGGGATCGCCGACCCGGCGCAGCGGATCGCCGCCGTGCGCGACGCCGTCCGCGGCGTCCGCGACGAGCCGGCGCTGAACGCGCTCGGCCTGATCGCCCCCGGCCTCGCCCGGCTGCCGGCGCCGCTGATCTCCCAGCTCGCCGGCGGCCTGACCCGCAGCAACGACCTGCAGGCGAGCAACGTCCCCGGGCTGCGCGAGGACGTCTACATCGCGGGGGCGAAGATCGAGCGCGCCTACGGCTTCGGCCCGCTGCCCGGCTGCGCCACGATGGTCACGCTCGTCTCGCACGGCGACCGCTGCTGCGTCGGCGTCAACCTCGACCCGGCCGCCGTCACCGAGCCCGAGCGCTTCGCGCGCTGTCTCGTCGAGGGCTTCGAGGAGATCCTCGCGCTCGCCGAGGACAGCGGACCCGTGGTCCTGCGCACCTGAACCCACCCACGAAAGGACATTTGCTCGTGACCGAAACGACCGAGATCGACGGCGCGCGCGGCCGCATCGCCCTGCACGTGTGGCCGGCCGCGACGCCGCGCTGCGTCCTTCTGCTCGCGCACGGCTACGGCGAGCACGCCGGCCGCTACCGCCACGTCGCCGAAGCGATCGCCGCCGACGGCGGCGCCGTCTACGCGCCCGACCATCACGGCCACGGCCGCTCCGAGGGCGAGCGGGCGCTCGTCTCGATCGACGACGCCGTCGCCGACCTGCACGTGGTCGCCGAGCGCGCCCGGCGCGAGCACCCGGACCTCCCCGTCGTTCTGCTCGGCCACTCGATGGGCGGCATCATCGCCGCGCGCTACGCGCAGCTGCATGCCGACGAGCTGGCCGGGCTCGTGCTCTCCGGGCCCGCGATCGGCGGCAACCCGGACATCGAGGCGCTGCTGACGATGGACCCCATCCCCGACGTGCCGATCGACCCCGCCGTCCTGTCGCGCGACGCCGCGGTCGGCGAGGCCTATGCGAACGACCCGCTCGTCTACCACGGCCCGTTCAAGAAGGCGACGCTCGAGTCCTTCGTCGATGCGATCACGGCGATCGCCGAGGGGCCGGTGCTCGACGGGCTGCCGGTGCTGTGGGTGCACGGCTCAGACGACGCGCTCGCGCCGCTCGCGCACGCCACCGACGCGGTGCGGGCGCTGGCCGGCGGGCGCGCGGAGGAGCACGTCTACCCCGACGCTCGCCACGAGGTCCTCAACGAGACCAACCGCGACGAGGTCATCGGCGACGTGCTCGCGTTCGTCAACCGCGTCGTGGCGGGGGCTGCGGTGGGTTGAGCGGTGCCGGCCGCGTGAGCGCGCGCCCGCCCCTCCGCTGTCACGTCATTCGCAGCGCGAGGAATGTCGCCGCCTCGCGCACCAGTGGGTGATCCGGCGCGAGCTGCTCCGTCCGTCTCACCGACAGGGACGCGGCGGCACGGTCGAAAATCGTTGCGTTCAACCAGCTCGCCTCGAGCGTCGACCACCACAGCAGCGCCGCGGCGTCCCGATGTCGCTCGAAGAGCTCCGTCGCCATGCCTTGGGTGATCGGGCGCTGACGCGTTGCCACGCGAGAGGGACGAAGCCCTTCGGTGACCAGGACCGCGGGATCGTCGAGATCGACGACTTCATCGTCGTCGGACAGGTCTAGCTCGCTGATCGCGAGCGGTAGGCCACCCCGCACGAGCATCGCAGAGCTGAACGTTCCCGACCCGCGGTACGGAGCCAAGGACTCGGCGACGACCGAGAGCGCCTCCACGGACGCGTACAGGCAGCCGTACCGCTCCGGGTTGTCGTGCCGTCCGGCGCCCTGGAACTCGCGCGGGAACCAGAGCGCTCCGCCAGGCGCCTCATCTGCCGCATCGGGATCGAACGGCAGCGCGCGCCAGAGGATCAGGCGAACCCTCCGGCGCGCTCGTTGGCGATCGCGTCGAGTAACTCGCGGGCGCGCCCGAGGCGGATCAGATCAATTGGGCGGCGATCGTGAAGGCTCGGGTTCAGCCCGACGAGCCAGCTCGCCGCTGCCTCCGGCTGGTAGAGCCGCAGCAGGTTCGACATCACGAGCTCGAGCAGATCCACTCGCTGGGCGTTGAGCTCGTCGATGCCCTGGCCGCGGCGCCAGCGCGTGACCTGGGCGGGACTCACCCCGAGCAGCTCGGCAAGCCGCCGCTGAGACCCGAAGTCCTGGCTCAGCGCCCGGACCTTCTCTGCTGGGCTCACCGGCATGCGCCGAGGCTAGCGCAACACATTTCGTTGCGCAACATTGTACGTTGCGCGCGGTCAGGCGCCGTAGTCGCTGTAGCCGCCCCCAGGCCGCCCACGGCGATCGACATGCGCTCCCCGGCGTGACCTCGGCACCGCCGAGATAGGCCGCCCACATGGCGTCGCCGGCGGCGACGGAGAGGAACGGCCCGTCGGCGAATTCCTCGCGCGAGGGCGTCGAGGCGGCCGGGTCGATCGGCGGATACAGGAGGACCTGGGC
>DASXRF010000159.1:0-8078 GCA_036506755.1 Solirubrobacteraceae bacterium
CGCCAGGCCGGCTGCCCGCCGGTCTGCGTGCCCGACTCGCGCATCCGCCACGGCCTCTCCCAGACCGTCGCGAGCGAGGACCCCGCGCTGCGCGCGTGGATCCAGCGCCAGGTCGCCGCCGACCGGGTGGCCTTCGAGGCCAAGCACGGCGCGCACGTGGCCGGCGCGGCCGCCTAGGCTTAGCCGACCCTGTCGTACCCCGGTGCGGTGATGCGCCCGGGCTCGGCGGTGACCGTCCCGATCCGCCGCGCGCCCGGGTGGTGCGTCGCGAGCAGCGCGGCCGCCTCGCCCGCGCGCTCGCCGGGGACGACGCAGACGAACCCGCAGCCCATGTTGAAGACGACCCACATCTCGGCGTCGGGGACCTCGCCGTGGCGGCGGACGAGCGCGCAGATTCCCGGCACCGGCAGCGGGTCCTCGATCGCCCAGCCCACGCCCGGATGCAGCCGGCGCAGGTTGGCCAGCCCGCCGCCGGTGATGTGCGCCAGGCCGTGGACGGGCACGCCGGAGCGCAGCAGGTCGAGCACCGCCCGCACGTAGATGGCGGTGGGCTCGAGCAGCGCGTCGGCGACGGTCGCGCCGCCCAGCTCGGCGGGCCGCTCGTCGAGGTCGAGCCCGGCGAGCGCGCGGCGCGCCAGCGTGTAGCCGTTGGAGTGCAGGCCGCTCGACGGCAGCCCGACGAGGGCGTCGCCGGGTGCGCACGCCGCGCCGGTGACGATCGCGTCGAGCCCCACGGTCCCCACGCACGTCGCGCAGAGGTCGAACCCGTGCGGCGACGGGTGACCGCGGATGAGCTCAGGGATCACCGCCAGCTCACCGCCGGGGATCTCGACGCCGGCCGCCTCGGCGCCGCGCTTGAGGCCGCGCCCGATCGCGGCCAGCGCGTCGGGGTCGGCCTGCTCGACGGCGAGGTAGTCGAGGACGGCGATCGGCTCGGCGCCGACGCAGACGACGTCGTTGACGTTCATCGCGATGCAGTCCACGCCGACGGTGTCGAGGCGCCCGGCCTGCTCGGCGACGACGATCTTCGAGCCGACGCCGTCGGTGCCCATGGCCAGGCCGAGCGTGTCGGTCAGCCGCAGGACGCTCGCGTAGTGGCCGGGCAGCGGGATCACGCGCGAGGGCCGGCCCGGGTCGATGGTGCGCAGCACGCCGACGAGCGCGCCGACCGCGCGGTCGGCGGCGGCGACGTCGACACCGGCGGCGGCGTACGCGTCCGTCATGCCCGCCGATCCTGCCAGAGGCGCCGGAGGACCACGCCCGCCAGGGCGAGCCGGTAGGCGGCATAGGGCGCCAGCGAGCGGTCGCGCTCCACCTGGCGGATCAGCCACGTCGAGCCGAGCGTGGAGGCGAACGCGGCCGCCGTGCCGGCGGCGAACGCCCGCGTCGTCCCGGGCGGCAGGCCTCGTCGGGCGAGGCGCGCGCCCTTGAGCAACGTCGCGCCGACGATGATCGGCAGCGCGACGTGGCGCGAGAGCGCGTTGGCGTCCTCGCGGTCGAAGCCGCGCGCCCGCGCCGCCGCGAGCGTGGCGCCGTTGCGCGAGACGCCGGGCACGAGCGCCGCCGCCTGGGCGAGCCCGAGCGCGAGCGCGTCGCGCCAGTCGGCGTCCTCGCGCCGGCGCCCGGTGCGGCCGCGCGCGTCGGCCACCGCCATCGCGGCGGATCCGACGACGAGTCCCGCGGCGATCGTCGGCGGGGTGCCCAGCCGGCGCTCGATCGGGCGCTCCAGGACGTAGCCGACGATCGCCGGCGGCACGAACGAACCGGCCACCAGGACGGCGCGCCGCCGGTCGAAGCCGCGCGCCGCGTCACCGACCTCGCCGCGCAGCGCCACCAGCAGCGCCGCCGCCGTGCCGGCGTGCAGCGCGACCTCGAAGGCCTTGCGCAGCTCGGCGTCGAGGTCCGGGTAGTCCCAGCCGGCCAGCCAGGGGACGAGCGTCACATGGCCCGAGGACGAGACGGGCAGCAGCTCCGCCGGCCCGTGCAGGGCCCCGAGCGCGATCGCCTCGCCGAGCCTGAGGTCAGGCGTCCTGCACCGCCGCATCGCCGCTGCGCCCGCGCCGCCGGCGCACGACGAGCAGCGCGATGCCGAGGACGATCGCCGCCAGCACGGCGTAGTCGACGTAGTGCAGGTGGTCCTTCCACTCGCCCCAGCGCTCGCCGACCTGCTTGCCGATGAGCGTGAGCATGAGGATCCACGGCACGCACCCCGCGAGCGTCAGCGCCGAGAAGCGCCAGAACGGCATGCGGGCGACGCCTGCCGGCAGCGAGATGAACGTGCGCACGATCGGCAGCATCCGCGAGAAGAAGACTGCGGCGTCGCCGTAGCGCGCGAACCAGCGGTCGGCCCACGCGAGATGCTGCGGCTTGACGTGCAGCGCGCGCCCGTGCTTCTCGAGCAGCTCGAGACGCCCGTAGTAGCCGAGCGCGTAGGCGACCCACGAGCCGACGAGGTTGGCCAGCGAGCCGACGAGCACCGCGGCGAACAGCGAGTACTCGCCCCTGGCGACGTTGAACCCCGCGAACAGCATCGTCGCCTCCGAGGGGATCGGGATGCAGGCGCTCTCGGGCGCCATGAGCAGGAAGATCCCGGGCAGCCCGAGATCGCCGACGACGTTGACGGCGAAGTTGACGAGCGGGTCGGTGACCGAGGCGAGCACCGGCGGCACGGGACCCGAGGCTAGCGGCGCCCTCCGGCGCAGGCGGTAGCTTGCCCTCCATGGGTGAGCGGGAGCGCCTCGCGCAGCTGGCCCCCGACTTCTCCTCCGAGGAGGGCTTCAACGCGCAGCTGATCGACCTGCGCTTCCGCGCCCTGCGCGAGCACCTGCCCGAGGGCGCGCGGGTGCTCGAGCTCGGCAGCGCGGACGGGCGGATGACGCGGCTGCTGCGCGAGCACGCGAGCTCGCTGACCGCGGTCGACGGCAGCGACGACTACTGCCGCGTGGTCGCCGAGCGCTTCCCCGACGTCGAGGTCGTCTGCGCGCTGTTCGAGGACTACGCGCCCGACGAGCCCTTCGAGGTCGTCCTGATGGCCCACATCCTCGAGCACGTCGACCGGCCCGTCGACCTGCTCGCCCGCGTCCGCCAGACGATGCTCGCGCCGGGCGGCCGCGTGATCCTCAGCGTGCCCAACGCCAACTCGCTGCATCGCCAGGCCGGCGTGATGATGGGGCTGCTCGAGCGCACGACGCAGCTCAACGAGGCCGACCTGCGCATCGGCCACCGCCGCGTCTACACGCGCGAGCACCTCGTCGCCGACGTGCTGGCCGCCGGGCTGCGGCCCGTGCACGTCGGCGGGGTGTTCCTCAAGGCGGTCTCCAACGACCAGATCGACCGGCACTGGCCGCCCGAGCTGGTCGAGGCGTACTACCTGCTCGGCTTCTCCTATCCCGAGCTGTGCGCCGAGCTGCTCGTCGTCGCCGAGGGCTGACGCGACAGGCCCGCCCGCAGGGCGCCGGCGATCTCGGAGTTGTCGAAGTGCCCGCGCGCGACCGCGCGGCGCAGCCGGCGGCGCAGGGCGCGGTCGACCAGGCCGCGCGGCGTGGCGCGCAGCAGCGCGTAGCCGAAGCCGCCGCGGCGCGTCGTGGCCAGGTCGCGCGCCGGCGGCCCGAGCGCCGCGCGCACGAGGGTGCGGGCCGCGTCCTCGAGGCGCTCGGCGGGGACGAGGCCCTCCAGCGCGACGCCCTTCGCCCCTGCCGCGGCGTGGATCGGCGTGCGGATGTAGCCGGGGTAGACGGTCGTGACGGTGATCGCGTCGCCGTGCTCGGCGCGCAGCGCGTCGGAGTAGGCGACCAGCCCCCGCTTGCTCATGCAGTAGGCGGTCGCGAGCGGGACGGTCAGGAACGCGAGACCGGAGGCGACGTTGACGACCCGCCCGCGCGCCTCGCGCAGCGCCGGCAGCGCCGCGGCCGTGACGCGCCACGGGCCGAGCAGGTTGACGTCGAGCACCCGCAGGGCGTCCTCGCCCGGGACCGTGCCCGCGCTCTGCGGGTCGCCGATGCCGGCGCAGTTGATCAGGACGTCCAGGCCGCCGAGCCGCTCGACCGCGGCGGCGACCGCGGCGTCGACCGACGCCTGGTCGCGGACGTCGCAGGCCAGGATGTCGTCGCCGGACGGGTTGACGTCGAGGCCGACGACGCGGGCGCCGCGGGCCCGCAGCTCGGTGACGGTCGCCGCGCCGATGCCGCTCGCGGCGCCGGTGATCAGGACGCGGGCGCTCATGCGGTCACCTGGACGGTCTCCACGGCCGGCGCCGGGATCAGCCGGTGCTCGCCGAGGTCGAACCGGCGCAGCGCGCGGAAGAAGCGGAAGGTGTGGTCGGGCCACAGCGTGGTGTTGCGGCCCTTGCTGTCGAGGTACCAGCTCGCGCAGCCCCCGGCCGTCCACACGGTGCCCTCCATGCGCCGCTGGACGCCCGCGTTCCAGGAGTCCTGGGCCTCGCGGCGCGGCTCGACGGCGGCGACGCTCTCGTCGCGCAGGTGCTCGAGCGCCTGCAGCACGTAGCCGGCCTGCGCCTCGGCCATGAGCACGACCGACGTGTGGCCGAGGCCGGTGTTCGGCCCGAGCAGGACGAACAGGTTGGGGAAGCCGGCGACGGTGGTCCCGCGGTGGGCCTGGATGCTGCCGTCCCAGTGCTCGGCCAGCGTGCGGCCGTCGCGGCCGCGCAGGCGCTCGGCGATCGGCAGGTCGGTCACGTGGAAGCCGGTGCCGAGGATGATCGTGTCGATCTCGCGCTCGGTGCCGTCCTTGGCGACGATCGAGCGCTCGCGGATCTCGGCGACGCCGTCACAGACGACCTCGACGTTCGGCTGGCTGAGCGCCGGCAGGTAGTCGTTGGAGACGAGGATGCGCTTGCACCCCGGCGCGTAGTCGGGCGTGAGCTTGGCGCGCAGCTGCGGGTCGGGCACCTGACGGCGCAGGTGGCGGCTCGCGAGGCGCTCGATCACCCGCGAGAGCCGGACGCGCAGGAGCGGGATCGCGTAGGCCTCGCGCCCCCAGTAGATCGCCTTGCGCATGAGCCGCTGGGCGGCGGGGACGCGGCGGTAGAGGGCGCGCTCGAAGCGCGTGAGCGGGCGGTCGGGCCGCGGCATGATCCACGGCGCCGTGCGCTGGAAGAGGTGGAGCTTGCCGACGCGCGGCTGGATCTGCGGGACGAACTGGATCGCGCTCGCGCCGGTGCCGATCACGGCGACGCGCTCGCCGTCGAGGTCGTGGTCGTGGTCCCAGGTCGCGGAGTGGAAGAGCGTCCCCCGGAAGTCGCGCAGGCCCGGGATGTCGGGGATCGAGGGCTCGCTGAGCGGGCCGGCACCTGCGACCACGGCGCGCGCGGTGAGCGTGCCCGCGGACGTGCGCAGCCGCCAGCGCTGCGCGGCCTCGTCCCAGGCGGCCTCCTCGACCTCGCAGCCGAACCGCACGTGGGGGAGGAGCCCCTCTTGCTCGGCGACGCGGCGCATGTAGGCGTGGATCTCCGGCTGGGGCGAGAAGGTCGAGCTCCAGTCCGGGTTGGGCGCGAAGGAGAACGAGTACAGGTGGCTCGGCACGTCGCACGCGCAGCCCGGATAGGCGTTGTCGCGCCAGGTGCCGCCGATGTCGCGGGCCCGCTCGAGGACGACGAAGTCCTCACGGCCCGAGCGCTTGAGGCCGGCCGCCATGGCCAGGCCCGAGAAGCCGCTGCCGATCACGGCGACCTCGACCTCGGCGGGCAGCACGGTCTGCTGGTCGAGCACGGCGCGGTCCTGCTGATCGCCAATCGTCATGGTGTGAGCTCTCGCTTCCCGTTCGGTTACACAACCGTAAGTTACAATGCTGTAAGCTACACGGTGTAAAGATGGCGGGTGTGACGTCGCGCACACAACGGATGAGCGCCGCCGAGCGGCGCGAGCAGCTCCTCGACGTGACGAAGGAGCTCGTCGGCGAGCACGGGTTCCACGACGTGACGATGGAGGCGGTCGCCCGCCGGGCCGGCATCACGCGGCCGATCGTCTACGGGCACTTCAACGACCTCGGCGGGCTGCTGCGGGCGCTGCTCGAGCGCGAGAGCGCGCGGGCGCTGGCCCAGCTGTCGCAGATCCTGGGCGACGGCCTGATCGGGACCGGGTCGCGCACCGACGCCCTGCTCGCGGCGACGCGCGGCTACCTCGAGGCCGTCGGCGCGGATCCGGTCACGTGGCGGCTCATCCTCATGCCGCCGGAGGGCGCGCCCGAGCTGCTGCGCGAGCACATCGCGCGCGGGCGCGAGGCGGCGCTCGCCGTCCTTGCCGACGTCGTGCGGCCCCGCCTCGGCACGGGCCCGGGTCTGGAGTCGCCCGACCCGCCGCTGACCGCGCGGATGCTGTCCACGCTGGCCGACGAGGCCGCCCGGCTGCTGCTCACGGATCCCGACGAGTACCCGCTCGAGCGGCTGCTCGAGCACTCGCGCTGGCTGCTCGAGCGGCTCGCGACCGAGGACCGCTAAAGCCCGGCGGCGCAGCGCCGACCACACGGGGAGCCCATGAAGCGCATCCTCGTGACCGGCGCCGGCGGGCCCGCCGGCGTCAACTTCATCCGCTCGCTGCGCGAGGCCGGCGAGGCCTTCCACATCGTCGGGACCGACACCAGCCGCCTTCACCTCGAATGGCCCGACGTCGACGCCGCCTACGAGGCGCCGCGCTGCGACGACCCCCGCTACCTGGACTTCATCAACGCGCTGATCGAGCGCGAGGGCATCGAGATGGTGCACCCGCAGCCCGACGTCGAGGTCCGCTTCTTCTCCGAGCACCGCGACCGGGTCGCCGCGCGCGTCGCGCTGCCCGACGCCGAGACGATCCGCATCCTGCAGGACAAGCACCGCTCGGCCGAGCTGTGGGAGCGCGCCGGCGTCGCCCGCACCCCGGCGCTGCTGATCCGCTCGCGCGAGGACCTCGAGCGGGCCGCCGAGCGGCTCGGCCTGCCGTTCTGGCTGCGCGCCACCGAGGGCGCCGGCGGGACGGGCTCGACGCCCGTCGAGGACGTCGACGCCGCCTGGCACTGGATCCAGTACTGGCGCCTGCGCGGCCGCGACTGGGCGTTCGTCGCGCAGGAGCTGCTGCCGGGCGACAACCTGGCTTGGACGTCGCTGTGGCAGGACGGGCGCCTCATCTGCTCGCAGGTGCGCGAGCGCCTCGAGTACGTCTATCCGTACCTCGCGCCGTCGGGCGTCACCGGCACGCCGGTCGCCGCCGTCACGCGCCGGCGCCCCGACGTCGACGAGCTCGCCGTCCGCGCGGTGCTCGCCATCGACCCGCGCGCCACGGGCGTCTTCTGCGTCGACCTCAAGGGCGACCGCGACGGCGTGCCGCGCCCGACCGAGATCAACTGCGGGCGCTTCTTCACGACGAGCTACTTCTTCACCGCGGCCGGCATCAACATCCCGCACCTCTACGTGCGGCTCGCCTTCGGCGAGCAGCTGCCGCCGCTGCCGGCCTTCGGCGCGCTGCCCGAGGGCCTGTACTGGCTGCGCCACATGGACTGCCCCGCGGTGCTGCGCACGGAGGCCGAGCTGCGCGCGGCGCCGCTGCGCGAGGAGGAGCCCGCTGCGCCCCGCCTCGCCGCCTGACGCGCGGCTCGTCGTCCTCGACCTCGACGGCACGCTCGCCCGCCTGGACGTCGACTGGGACGGCGTGCGCGCCCGTCTGGCCCGGCTCGCCCTGCGCGACGACTCCGCCGCCCGCCCCGACCGCGTCTCGCACCTCCTGGCCCGCGCAAGCGTCCCGACGCGCGCGGCGATGCTCGAGGTCCTGGCCGACGCCGAGGAGCGCGCCGCCGGGCGCGCGCCGCTCAACCGCGCGCTGCTCGACTGGCTCGGCGCGCCGGCCGGCGCGCGGCGCGGACCTCGCCACGGCGCGGCCGGCGGCGTCACGCGCGACGGCGTCGCTGCGCCGGTCGCCGCCGCCCGTGCGGCCGCGTTGGCGCCAGTTGCCATCCTGACGCTGAACAGCGAGCGGGCCGCCGCCCGCGTCGCCGAGCGCGCCGGCCTCGCCGCGCGCCTGGTCGGCGTCGTGGGCCGCGAGAGCGCCGCGGCGCCCAAGCCCGACCCCGCCGGCCTGCACGCGCTCGCCGCG
>DASXRF010000160.1:0-3628 GCA_036506755.1 Solirubrobacteraceae bacterium
TCGACCGTCTCGCGCAGCGTGTCGAGCGCGTCGTGGCCCGGGCGCCAGCGCAGCTCGCGGCGGGCCTTGCCCGTGTCCATGAGGACCGGCACGCGCAGCGCCTCGACCCACTTCGCCTCGGCGGGCAGGAAGGGTAGGCGCGCTACAGCCTGCGCCGTGGCGTCGACCGCGACGTCGGGCAGCGGCAGCGTGTAGTAGCCGAGCGCGTCGGCGAGGTCGCGCATCCGCATCTCGCCCGGCCCGGCGAGGTTGTAGACGCCCGGCGTGCCGCGGCCGACGACGGCCGCGCGCATCGCGCTGGCGACGTCGTCGTGGTGGACGAGCTGGAAGGGGACGCCCGGGTCGGGAAGCACGGGGCGCAGCAGCGGGATGCTCTCGAAGAACCCGCGGACCGCGCCGGGCAGCCGCTCGCTCATCTGCACGTACGGGACCTGCTCGATCAGCGTGCGCGCCTCGGGACCGGCGACGATGCACGGGCGGAACACGTAGGCGTCGGTGGCCGAGCCGTCGAGCACCTCGTGCAGCAGCCCCTCGACCTCGGCCTTCATCGCGCTGTAGGGGTGCGCCTCGGTGCCGCGAATGGGCACGTCCTCGGTCAGCGGCTGCGGGTTGTCGGCGTGGAACCCGTACGCGGCGACGCTCGACGCGTAGACGAGGCGCTTGGCGCCGGCGGCCACGGCCGCCTCGAAGACGTTGCGCGAGCCGCGCAGGTTGATCTCGTGGCTCTCGGCCGTGCCGGCGGCGAGGATGATGAAGGCCAGGTGGACGACGACGTCGGCGTCCGCGACGAGCGCGTCGACGTCCTCGCGGCGCGTCACGTCGCCCTGGCGGTACTCGGTCTTGCGCAGCCCGAGCGAGGCGGGGTCGAACGGCCGGCGCGCCATGCCGAGGACGCGCTTGACCTCCCGCGCCCGGTCGAGCGCGCGCAACAGCGGCTTGCCGATGTCGCCCGTGGGCCCGGTGACGGCGACGGTCAGGCCGGTCTGCGCGGGCGGCGGCGGCACGGCCGCGAACGTTAGGGCAGGACGAGCACGCCGGCGTCGTCGGCGTCGTCGTCGTCGGCGCCGCGCGTCGCGGGCGGCGAGCCGTGCAGCAGCCACACGTCGCCCGGACGGCGGCTCAGCGCGCCGCGGCTCTCGAGGTGGCCGAGGGCGGTGGTCACGGTCGGGCGCCGCGCGCCGATCAGCTCGGCGAGCACCCGGTGGGTGAGCGGCAGGCGCAGCTGGATGCCCTCGCGCGTCACGCGGCCCCAGCGCCCGGCGAGGTGCCACAGCAGCGCGAGAATGCGCACGTCGACGCGCGTGACCGTCGCGATCGCCTGGAGCACGCGCGCGCGCTCGGCGCGGCGCTGCTGGCGCTCCATGAAGCCGGCGGCCAGGCCGGGCAGGCGGGCGAGCAGGCTCGGGAGCGCCTCGGGCAGGATGGCCACGCGCACGGTGCCCGCGGTCGTCCAGCTCTGCTCGACTGGGAGCGGGCCGCCGTCGAGCTCGGACGTCGCCGGGGTGACGATGTCGCCCGGCCCGAGCGGCTCGAGCCCGACCGATCCCGCCAGCATCACCCGGCCGACGACGAGGCCGTCGAGCAGCAGGAAGCCGCCCGTGCCCACGAGCGAGCTCAGCTGGCGGTGGCTGCGGGCGATCGTCGCGACCGGCACGCGCAGGGCGCGCCGGACGGCCGGCAACTGCTCCGCCGGGACGCACGCCCCGAGGTCGGGGTCGAGGTCGAGCAGCGGGGCAGCGGTCGGATCAGGATGTGCGTAGAGAGACAGCGGGCGACTCCGGACGAGCAGGAACGTTCGGGCCTGCGCGCCCCCCTCCGAGAGCGCGAAGTCCGCCGCGTCGATATACGACCGCCCGCTCCTCTGCGGAAGCGGGCCGGCGCGAACCACTCTACCGTCTCGATCAGTGCTCGTATCCGGGTTCGCCCGGGAGGACGACCCGCGCGGTCTCGCCGCGCATGACCACGCGCGGCTCGACGGGCCGCACCTCGCGGCCGCGGGCGTGGGCGAGGGCCTCGTCGGCCGACGCGAAGTGCGCCAGCTGCTCGAGGTGCTTGATCGTGGGGAAGACGAGCGGCAGCTCGCCGCGCGCGTAGGCCTCGAGGGCGCGCCCCGGGGCGAACCAGCCCAGGTCGACGATCTCCTCGCCGTCGATCGCCGGCTGCGCGCCGGGGGGCAGCGGCGCCAGGAAGAAGTGCGTGTCGAACCGGATCTTGACCTCGGCCGGCGTGATCCAGCGCGAGAAGCGGACGAGCGCGCCGGGGTCGTCGAGGGTGACGGCAGCCTCCTCGAGCAGCTCGCGCAGGGCCGCGTCGCACTCATCCTCGCCCGGGTCGACGGCGCCGCCCGGGAACACCCAGACGCCGCCCATGAAGCGCGCCTGCGGCGTGCGGCGGACGAGCAGGACCTCGAGCGCCTGGGTGCCGCCGCGCAGCAGGATCACCGACGCGGCCGGTCGTGGGGTCGCCGGCGCGCCTTCCGTGTTGAGCTTCTCCCCGGGACCCGGGCGGTCCACCTGCATCTGCGGCAAGCTATCGCCCATGAGCGAGATCAAGACCGCGCAGCGCTGGATCTGCGAGTCGTGCGGGTTCATCTACGACCCCGCCGACGGCGACCCCGACGGGGGCATCCCACCGGGCACCGCGTTCGAGGACATCCCGGACACCTGGTTCTGTCCCGTCTGCGGGGCGCGCAAGCGCGACTTCTCCCCCTACGACGAATGAGCAAGAAGGCCGACAAGGACCTGGACCCCGGCAGCGCCCGGCTGCTGCGCGTGCGGGAGCTCATCGCCCAGCTCGGCGGCGCGCGCCTGTGCTACGGCGACCCGGTCCGCGTCGGCGAGCGGACGGTCATCCCGGTCGCGCGCGTGCGCACCGCCGGCGGCGGCGGCTTCGGCTCGGGTCACGACGAGCAGGCCGCGAGCGGCGGGGGAGGGGGTGGCGGCGGCTGGCTCGACGCGACCCCGCTGGGCTTCATCGACGCCGGTCCCGAGGGCGCGCGGTTCGAGGCGATCCCGGACCCCGAGGCGCCGGTGCGCATGCTCAAGGGCGGCGCGACGGCGCTCGCCACGGTGGTCACGACGATCGCCGGCGCCAGGGCGCTGCGCGCGCGGCGCCGTGGCGGCGCGCTGGGCGGCGGCCCGCGCGGGCTGCTCGGCCGGGGCCGCTAGGCCGCCGCGCGACGGCGGGGGTCCCCGGCACCGAGCGGTGCGGGCAACGGCGACGCGGCTGCCGGGATCGTCGCGTCGGCGATCGCCTCTGCCGTGGCGCGCACCAGCGCGAGCAGCTCGGCCTCGCTCATCGCGAGCGGCGGCATGAGGACGATGACGTCCCCGAGCGGGCGGATCATCGCGCCGCGCCGGCGCGCGGCGAGCACGACCCGGTGGCCCATCCTCGCCTCGAGCGGGAAGCCGGCGAGCTCGATGCCCACCATGAGGCCGCAGCGGCGGATCTCGCGGACGGCGGCGAGCGGCGCGACGTGCTCCTCGAGCGCGGCGGCGAGCAGATCGATCTTGCGCGGCAGGCGCTCGAGCGTGCGCTCGCGGGCGAAGATCTCGAGGTTGGCCAGGCCCGCGGCGCAGGCGAGCGGGTTGCCCGTGTACGTGTGGCCGTGGAAGAACGTCCGGAACTC
>DASXRF010000161.1:0-4583 GCA_036506755.1 Solirubrobacteraceae bacterium
GTCGCGCATCCACGTGATCGTCACCCACGGCTTCCTGCGCTCGCTGGCGCGGCTCGACCTCGCGCCGTCGAAGGTGGGGCGCTTCGCCCCGGTCGCCGCGCTGCCCGAGCCACGAAAGCGCGAGACGGTTTCACATTAACCAAAAAAGGGGTCAGACCCCTAGTCGTGGTGCAGCGTCTCGCGCACCGCGCGCAGCTTGGCGCGGTCGTGGCGCGCGAAGATCCGCCGCAGCGTCCCCGAGCGCGCGCGCATGACCAGCGACTCGGTCGTCGCGGCCCCCGCCGACTCGAGGTGCACGCCCTGCAGGACGTCGCCGTCGGTCACGCCGGTCGCCGCGAACATGCAGTCGTCCGAGCGCACCAGGTCGCTGCTGGTCAGCTGGCGGTCGAGGTCGTAGCCCTGCTCGAGCGCCGCCCGGCGCTCGTCCTCGTTGCGCGGCCACAGCCGGCCGACGAGCTCGCCGCCGATGCACTTGATCGCCGCCGCCGAGATCACGCCCTCGGGCGTGCCGCCGATGCCCCACAGCAGATCGACCGGCGAGCGCTCGCTGACCGCCTGCAGCGCCGCCGAGACGTCGCCGTCGGGGATGAGCTGCACGCGCGCCCCGGCGTCGCGGATCGCCTTGATGCCTTCCTCGTGGCGCGGGCGGTCGAGCACGACCACCATCACGTCGCCCACGTCGGTGCCCTTGCGCTCGGCCACGCGCGCGACCGTGTCGCCGACCGGCCGGTCGAGGTCGAGCACGTCGGCGATGTCGCGGGCGCCGGCGAGCTTCTCCATGTAGACGATCGGCCCGGGGTCGAACATCGAGCCGCGCTCGGCCAGCGCGATGACGCTCAGCGCGCGGGGCATCCCCTTGGCGGTCAGCGTCGTGCCTTCGAGCGGGTCGACGGCGATGTCGACCGCGGGCGGCGTCCCGTCGCCGATGTGCTCGCCGTTGTAGAGCATCGGCGCCTCGTCCTTCTCGCCCTCGCCGATCACCACGACGCCGTCCATGTGGACCGAGTGCAGCAGGCTGCGCATCGCGTCGACGGCCGCCTGATCGGCGGCCTCCTTGTCGCCGCGACCGACCTCCCGCGCCGCGGCGAGCGCGGCGTACTCCGTCACGCGCACGAGCTCGAGCGCGAGGTTGCGATCCAGCCGCGTGACGGGCTTGGTCGCCATGCGCGTCAGAGGACCCCGGGCGGCTTGCGCGGGCGCTCGGTGGCCGAGGCGCGCAGCGCCGAGCCGACGAGCATGAGGATCGCCCCGAGCAGCGAGAGCAGGATCCCGAACCGCAGCGAGACCAGCCCGCTCACGGTTCCGGGCTTGTCGACGAACGCGTTGTACCCGATGAGCCCGATCGCGGCGACCGACGCCACCGCCGTCATCTCGCCGCGCGGCCAGGACAGCGCGTGGCCCCGGATGATGATCCAGCTCAGGATCAGCGGCCCCACCGCGGCGGCAAGCAGCAGCCAGCGCAGGATCGGATGGGCCTCCCAGCCGCTCAGCGACGCGGGGCCCTTCGTGTCGCCCAGCGACACGTTGCCGTTCTTCAGGTGGTACCAGCTGAGGAAGATCCCGACCGCGAGCAGGAGCCCGCCCACGACGGCCGTCATCTCCGAGCGCGTCAGCTCCCCCCGGTTCATGAGCGCGGACCCTACTACGCCGAGGGCGCCACGGAAGCGGCGATCTCGACCAGCCGCTCCGGCTCCCACGGGCCCTGCGCGGTCAGCCGCAGATGCAGGCCGTGGGCGTGCCAGGACAGCTCGACGGCGGGGCGCAGCGACGGCTGGGCCTCGAGCAGTTCGGCCTCGCGCCACGCGCCCGCGGCGTCGCCGACCGGGACCTCGCGCGCCGCGCCGTCGCCCGGCCACGCGCGGTGCGGCGGCGGCTCGAAGCCGACGTAGAGCGCGAGCCGCCCGGGCGCTCCGGCGCGCGAGTCGTCGAGGTTCCACTCGACTTCCACGCCCTCGGGCGAGAGCGCGTGCACGCGGGTCCAGCGGGTGAGCGGCAGCGCGACGGCGGGCAGCGGCACCGGCCGCCCGAGGTGGGCGTCGGCGCCCGCGATGCCGTCGAGATCCTCCATCGACGCGTAGTGTGCCGCCGATGCCAGACGTCCGGTGGGGATTGACCGTCCCGTTCCCGGGCGTCGCGCTGCACGACCACCGCGAGCTCCTGCAGCTCGCCGAGGCCGAGGGCTATGACGACGTGTGGACCGGCGAGACGGCCGGCCCCGACGGCTTCACCCCGCTGGCGCTCGCCGCCGCCTGGACCGACCGGCTGCGGCTGGGGACGGGCATCGTGAACCCGTTCACCCGCGGCCCCGCCGTGCTCGCCCAGCACGCCGCCGCGCTGCAGGACGCCAGCGGCGGGCGCTTCGTGCTCGGGCTGGGCTCGTCCTCGGACGTCATCGTCGAACGCTGGAACGGCCTGCCGTTCGAGCGCCCGCTGTCGCGCGTTCGCGCCGCCGTCGAGACGCTGCGCCCCGTCCTGGCCGGCGAGCGCGGGCCGGGCGGCTTCCGGCTCGAGCAGCCTCCCGCCACGCCGCCGCCGATCGTGATCGCCGCGCTGCGCGGCCGGATGCTCGCGCTGGCCGCCGAGCTCGCCGACGGCGCCTTCACGAACTTCCTCCCGCTCAGCGGGGCGCCGCAGGTCGCCGCGGCGTTCGACGCGCCGGACAAGGAGCTCGTGTGCCGGTTCTTCTGCCTGCCCCAGCCCGCCGAGCAGGCCTTGCCGATCGCGCGCCGCATGTTCGCCGCCTACGCGACCGTCCCCGTGTACACGGAGTTCTTCCGCTGGCTGGGCTGGGCCGAGCGGATCGACCCGATGGTCGCGGCGTGGCGCGAGGGCGACCGCGCCCGCGCGCTCGAGCTCGTCCCGGACGACCTCGTCAGCGACATCTTCGTCTTCGGCGACGCCGGCGAGCAGCACGAGCGCCTCGAGCGCTTCGCCGACGCCGGCATCACGACGTTCGTGCTCACGGCGATCTGCCCGCCCGACGCGCTGCCCGCGACGATCCGGGCGCTCGCCCGCCGCGGATGATCTTCCGCCGGCTGCTCCCCGAGCCGGGCGAGATCGACGGCGCCGAGGCCGTGGCCGGGCTCGCCGGCCACGACGTCCTGGCGGTCAACATGGTGTGCAGCGCCGACGGCCGCGCGGCGTTCGGCGGCGTCACCGCCCCGCTCAGCGACCCGGCCGATCGCGAGCTGTTCCACCTGCTGCGCGCGCAGGCCGACGCGATCCTCGTGGGGACGGGGACGCTGCGCACCGAGCGCTACGGGCGCATGATCAAGGACCAGCGCCGCCGCGCCGAGAGGGCGGCGGCCGCTCTGGCGCCCGAGCCCGTCGGCGTCACGCTGACCCGCTCGCTCGACCTGCCCTACGACATCCCGCTCTTCGCGGAGCCCGAGGCTCGCGTGATCGTCTACACGAGCAGCGACCGCGAGCCGCAGCCGTGCGCCGCGCAGCTCGAGGTGATCCGCCTCGACGACCTGTCGCCACCCGCGGTGATCGCCGACCTGCGCGCCCGTCACGGCGTGCGGTGCGTGCTGTGCGAGGGCGGGCCGACGCTCAACGGGCCGCTCTTCGGCGCCGGCGTGGTCGACGAGCTCTTCCTGACGATCTCCCCCGTGCTCGTCGGCGGCGTCCACCCGCTGACGATCCTGGAGGGCGAGCTCGACGTCGCGCTCACCCTCGACGTCGTCCAGGCGCTCGAGCACGACGGCACGCTGCTGCTGCGCTACCGCGTCCGGCCGCGCGGCTGAGCGGGTAACCGCTTGGCCAATGGGCCTCGCCGCGTCGCTCGCCCGCGCCGTCCGCCGCCCACCGGCGCCGCAGCTGCCCGCCCCAGCCGAGATCGCGGAGGCCTTCCACCGCCACGAGCTGTTCGTCCGCGCGAGCGCGATCGCCTTCCGGCTGCTGTTCACGCTGATCCCGTTCACGCTCTTCCTGCTCGCCCTGGCCGGCGCGCTCTCGCTGGATTCGCTGTGGACCCGGGACCTCGCGCCGAACATCGCGCCGAAGGTCTCGCCGCAGGTCTACGACATCCTCGACTCGACGGTCCGCAAGGTCCTCGGCAGCCGCCAGCTGTTCTGGGTCACCGCCGGGCTCGCGCTGGCGCTGTGGGAGGCGTCGGCCGCCGTGCGCGCGGTCATGCAGTCGCTCGACGCGATCTACGGCAGCCGCAAGCGCCGCTCGCTCGCCGAGCGCCTGCTCACCTCCGCCTGGCTCGCGCTGGCCACCGGCGCGTGCGTCGTCGCCGCGGCCGCGGCCCTGCACCTCGGGCCCCACGTGGTCGGCGGCTTCCTCGGCGGGCTGGCGCGCTACATGGTCGCCGCCGCGCTGCTCTGGCTGAGCGTCGGGCTGCTCGTGCGCTTCGCCGACGCGGCGCCCCAGCCGCTGGGCTGGGTGACCTTCGGCTCGACGCTCGTCGTCGTGGGCTGGCTGATCACCTGGAGCGCCTACGGCTTCTACGTCACGAGCCTCGCCGACCTCGGCTCGGCCTTCGGCGCCTTCGCCGCCGTGATCGTCCTGCTGACCTTCCTGCAGCTGTCCGCCGTCGTGCTTTTGACCGGCACGCTGCTCGATGCGCTCGTGCGCCA